>SIRX01000079.1 GCA_004563715.1 Actinomycetota bacterium
TCCTTCCCGCCGACGTTGGCGCGTCGGCTATTCCGTTCGATTGCTCGAAGGGAAGGTACACCACGCTCAAAAGGAAATCCCCAATCCACAACTTTCGGTTATATCTCTCCCGCCTCCCAAGACCACCGGATGGAGCATAAGCCTCAGCTCGTCGAGAAGACCATAGCCAAGTAGCGACCGGACAAGCTCTCCGCTGCCCAGTATCGTGATGTTCTTGACAGACTCCTGCTTGAGCTGGGTGATCTCTTCGGCAACGTTGCCCTCGATCAGGGTCGAGTTGTTCCACTCCAGAGGCTCCTCCAGCGTCCTTGACACAACGTACTTCTTCACACCGTTTATGTAGTCCACCATCGGGTCCCCACCCGGTTGGTGCGGCCAGAAAGCTGCCATCCCCTCGTACGTCTTTCTTCCCAGCAGCAATGAATCCGAGGCTGCCCTCCCGGCAGCGTTCGCCTCGTTTATTTCGTCGTTTGAGTAGGGAAAAGCCCACTCCTCGGGCTTCACCATGACGCCATCTAACGCTACCAGCTCCACCGCAACGATCTTCCTCACGACGTTTTCTCCTTTGCCATCTCCTGTCTCTCTGACTACGGACGCCCGGCATGTTCGGCCGGCGCTCCGGTCACGAGGACCTGGCCGGTCCGGGCCGTGTCGTCCATGTCCTCGAAACCACTCCATTCGGCGGCGAGTATGAACAGCGTCTTTCCATCTGGGCCGCCGAGCATGCAGGCGAAGGCGCCGCGGTCCAGCCCGACCTCCTGCAATACCTCTCCGCCCTCCCGGACCCGCACGCAGCGCATGTTCGGCACGTCGGCGTACCAGACCGCGCCTTCGGCGTTCAGGCAGATGCCGTCGGGTGGGCCGTCGCCCGTGTCGGCCCAGAGGCGGCGGTTGGACAGGCTACCGTCCGCAGCGATGTCGAAGGCGGTCAACCGACGGGCCCACGACTCGGCGACGATCAGGGTCTCGCCATCGGGCGTAATCGCCATGCCGTTGCCGAAGTTGATGTCTTCTGCCACCTGGCGAACCGTACCGTCCGGGGCGACGAGAACGATGACCCCCGACTCTGCTCCCGCACCGGTTTCGAAGTCGAAGCTGCCGCCGTTGACGTAGGCGTTGCCGCCGGCGTCCACCACGATCTCGTTGAAACTCTCTGCGAGATCTCCGAGGTCAGCGTGCGTGACCAGCGTTCCATCGGGTTCTTGACGTAGAAGTCGCGCCTCCTGCCCCGACACAACGAGCAAACGTCCGTTGGGCAACCAGTCGATGGAGAACGTGAAGGCCGCCGTTACGCGGGCCATCACCTCGCTGTTGCCGTCCAGGTCTAGGGCGACGATCTCCTGCGTCCCCCAGTTACAGAACCACAGACGCTCCTCGTGCCAGCGCGGCGACTCCCCGATGGCGAGTCCGTCCAGCAGAACTTTCGGTTCGGTCATTATCTCTCTACTTTCTCGATAGTGGATCTCCCGGCAACGAGTGCCGGCGTTGTTCTTGTCCTCATTTGGTCTCCTTAATGTCCGTACACGATGACATCCGCCAGCTGTGTTCCATCACGTCTTATTGCGGTAGAGGTGCATGGTTAGTGGGGCGAAGACCACGACGAGCGCCGCGGAGATGAGGAGCACCCAGACGACCTGTTGCGCCGCCACCGTCCCGTGCATGAGGCCACGCACCGCGCTCACCAGGTGGGTTATGGGGTTGGCACCGACGATGGTCTCAAGCCAGTCGGGCATGGTCTTGGGGTCAACGAAGATGTTGCTGGCGAACGTGAGGGGGAACAGGAACAGGAAGCTCGCCATCATGACCGAGTTTGGCGTCCGCAGGATCAGGCCGAGCACGGTCCAGGCCCAGGACAGGCCAAACGAGAATACGAGCACGAGCGCTACCGAGAGCAGCACGCCGGCCACGCCACCCGCGGGACGGAAGCCGAGTATCAGGCCCAACACGACGACCATCGCCGAGGCCATAGCATACCGGGCGGCATCACCTAGCAGGGCGCCGACGAGGGCGGCCGGGTGCCAGACCGGCATCGAGCGGAAGCGGTCGAAGACGCCCTTGGTGACGTCGGTGTTCAATCCCATCCCGGTGTACATCGTGATGAACACCACGGTCTGGACCAGAATGCCGGGCAGCAGGAACTGCAGGTACTCGCCCGTCGAGCCGGCGATGGCGCCGCCGAAGAGGTAGGTGAACATGAGGGTGAACATGATCGGGAACGCCGTCACGTCGAAGAGCTGTTCGGGGACGTGCTTTATCTTCAAGAGTGCCCGCCACCCAAACGTTAGCGAGGCGGATAGAGCGTTCGCCCGCTGCGGCCTTTTTCGGGCCGAGAGCGCCGAGCGCAGCGTCTCCTCCTGGCTGGGCGCGGTTGATGTGGTAGGCGCGGTCATGCGGCATCCTCCTCGGTGTCGGTGGAATCGTCGGCTTCGGCCGTTCTTCCGGTCAGGGTCAGGAACACTTCGTCGAGGCTCGGCTGTCCGAGCGAGAAGTCGGTGATCGGGACGCCGGAGCGGGAGAGTTCGGCGAGGGCGTGGGCGACGCGCCCGGGGTCGGAGGTGCGGGCCGAGAGCGCCGCCGGGTCCGATTCCAGGTGTACGGGCACGCCGAGCGTTCCGGAGAGTACCCGTCCGGCTTCAGGCCGGTCTTCGGGGTCGCGCAGCCGGACGTGCAGGGCGCCCGAGCCTACCGAGGCTTTCAGCTCGCCCGGGGCGCCTTCGGCGATGACCCTGCCGTGGTCGATCACGGCGATCCGGTCGGCCAACTGGTCGGCCTCGTCGAGGTACTGGGTGGTCAGAAGTACCGTCGTGCCGCCGGCGACCAGCGCCCGGACGATCTCCCAGACCTGGTTGCGGGAGCGCGGGTCGAGGCCGGCGGTCGGCTCGTCCAGGAAGATCAAGTCCGGCGTTACCACGATGCTCGCCGCGATGTCGAGCCGGCGCCGCATCCCGCCCGAGTAGTTCTTCACCTGGCGGCCGGCCGCCTCGGCCAGCCCGAAGGCGTCGAGCAGCTCGTGGGACCGTGCCCGGGACTCTTTGCGCGAGAAACCTAGAAGGCGGGCGATCAGGACTAGGTTCTCAAGGCCGGTGAGATCCTCGTCCACCGAGGCGAACTGGCCGGTCAGGCTCACCCGGCCGCGCACCGCGTCGGCCTCGCCCACCACGTCGTGTCCGAACACCTGTACCGTGCCGGAGTCGGGACGGAGCAGGGTGGCGAGCACCCGGATGGTCGTGGTCTTGCCCGCGCCGTTGGGACCGAGCAGGCCGTAGACCATGCCCCGGCGCACGGCCAGGTCTACGCCGTCTACCGCCCGGGTCTTGCCGAAAGTCTTAACCAGGCCCGAGGTCTCTATGGCTATATCGGAACGTGAATCCAACGTGATACCTCCCGTGTGTGGGTCCGGGTACACTCCTGTGGAGTTTGCAAGACCCGAACGTCCTCTAGATTCCATCTCCAGCTCCTTATGCGTTTTGAACTGGGATTTACTGTCCAACTCTTCTCCGTGCGACCGGCCCTCACCCTTCCCGCCGGTCGCAGACATAGTCACGCGAGGGGTCGTAGTCCCGGCCGTCCATCTGCCCCATCCGCGGCCCGTAGAGGTGGACGGAGATCGCCACACCCTCGCCCGGATTGGACACCCGGTGGATGCCGCCGTCCCCTGGCAGCACGGTCGAGACACCATCCTCCGGCGCCCACGCGAGCTCCCAGACCTTTCTCAGTCGGGCGTGGTCGAGCCGTGAGGCGTCGTCGAGGCGCTCGTAGCGCTCTTCGAGCACGGAGCCCAGGACGCAGCGGTAGACGCCCCATGAGGAGTGGTCGTGGACCCTGGTCCCGGTCCCCGCAGGCCAGACGAAGACCTGCAAGGAGTAGGAGTTGTCCGGGGCGTCGAGGCACCGGGCCACGTGCCACTCTTCAGCTCCCCGTGGGGCTTCCAGTGAGGGCAGGATCTCTGCTTCCCAAAACCCGGGGTCTTCGATCAGCCGGGTCAGGAAACGGGCCGCCGGCTGCAGGGCGAGCTCTGGAGGGAGGCCGGAGAATTGTTCTGGCACGCTGATATCCGGGGCGGCTGCTACATACATGGGGGTTCCTTTCGGGCTGATCCTTTTGTGGACAAACTAAGCTTACGGAAGCCTTCCAGGGCAAACCTCTTCTATCTTGCTTTTTGTCCGAAGAAAGCCAATGTCGCGCAGTTCAGCGCCCGACTTTTCCGAGAAGGGACCTGACCTTCGACCAGCGACCCCAGGCGACCAGGGCACTCAACACCATGATGGCGAGCGGTAGCAGCGGGCTCGCGCCAAGCACGAAGAGGTTGGTGAAGACCGCGCCAGCCATAACTCCTACCAGCCCCAACGCGGCAAGGCCGGAGAGCCGCGGAACCAGCAATCCGATGGCTCCCGCTATCTCTAGCACCCCGACCAGGTAGCGGAACCATTGGCCGATACCGATCGTCGCGAACATCTCCACCATAGCCTGGTCACCGAACACCTTTGCCAGCCCGGCCATCACGAACACGAGCACCAACAGCACCTGAAGTACCCACAGTGCGATATTTGAGGCATGCTTTGGAGCAGCGTTTGTGGATGTGGTCTGGTTCGTCTTGCCGTTCGTCGTACCGGTGCCGTTCATGATGCGCTTCCTCTCCGAACAAGCTCTGCTAGTTATCGGGCGAACATTGACCCATTTTGTCCAGACACTGCTCCATGCCGGCACGGGACAGGTCGCGGGCCTCTTCGGTCGTGTAGCTGTGCTCGGTGACGGTCATCTCGGTACCGCCGTTGTTCGATGGTTTGAAGGTGATCTCGTGCGGAACTTCGTGCGGGACGCCCGCCGGCATGCCCATAGCGGCCGGGTCAAGGTGTGCTCCATGCTCATCTACGAAGTTAGAGACGAACTCGATCCGCTCGTGAGGCTCTATCCTAGTGTAGGTCCAGGTGTTGTATATATCCTGGCCACCGTATTCAGCCGGGGCGCGCATGCACACCATCGACACCCCACCCACGCGAAAGTCCATCTCGGCGCTGGGCGAGGTAAAGCCTGTAGGCCCCCACCACCGCATCACGTACCCAGACTCGCTCCAGGCTTTCCACACTTCCTCGACCGGAGCGTCGAAGTGGCGGGTGATGGCCACGTCAAGCGGCCCGGTATTGTCGTTTTCGTTGTTAATCCGCATGGTTATCTATCCTTTTCTGTTAATCTCGGGCAGATATCTGTTGTACGCACCAGCGGTTTCCGTCCGGGTCGCTGAAGAAGAAGCACCCGACGTTGTCGAGGCTCTCTCCCTCACCGGCGGGACGGTACACGCCCTCGTCGAAGACCAGGATCTCACCAACCTCCACCCCGCGTTCGACGAGATCGGCCCGGGCGGCGCGGACATCCGGGACGACCAGAAACACGCCCGAGATCGAGCCGGGTTCCATGCGCATTCCCGGTGTTCCGAGGTGGATCGAGCACGCCGAACCCGGAGGGGTCAACTGAACGAGTCGTATCCCGTCGCCGACCACCTCGTCTATGTCCACCTCGAATCCGGCCTTCTCCGCGTAGAACTCCCTGGCGCGGTCCACGTCCGAGACCGGGACCGTGACCACTTCGAGCTTCCACTCCATTTCCGTACTCCTCTCGTTCGTTGATCTATCAGGATCAGGGCGCGAGGTCGATCAGCGCCCGTCCACTGGCCGGGTCGAAGGGCACCGACTCGTGGTCGTGGGTGATGATCCAGCGCCCGTCTCTCCGGCGGCAGCCGAGCGTAGCCCGAACCCACATGTCCACTTCGCCGCCACCCACCAATGTGCCGCTGACGTGGTAGAGAAACGAGCAGAAGCCCACGTCTTCGCCGGCCGCTACGTGCAGGTCATGCACCTCGTAGCCGATGTCACCCGCATACGAGTCGAACCAGTTACGGGTCTTCTCTTCGACCGCCTCGCTGCCCCGAGAGTGAAGCGGCGGTAGCACGTCGAAGGTAACGATGTCTTGGGCCTGGCGCGCGGCCAGCGGCGCCGGGTCCTTCGCCCGCACGACGGCGACGCGCTCCTCGACGAGCTCGCGAAGCTCCTGTTCGGCGGTGTCGCTCATGTCGTCCTCCTCGGGTGGGGATCCTGGTGTCTTTCACCGGCAAACGACAGCCCCCTTTCAGAGAGGGCTGCCCGTATCTTTTCCAGCGCCTTCGGACCCATGCCGTGAAGCTCCAGAACCTCTGCCTCGCTCACCTGGGTGAGCTGTTCAAGCCGCGTGTACCCGTCCCCCGCGAGCGCCCGCCGCGCCGGTTTACCTAATCCGCCTGGGAGATCGCTGGATCGCTCCGCGTCCATCGTGGCGTCTCCCGGGGCTTCGCCGCTCTCCGGTACGTCTGCGCGTGCGAGCAGCCGTCGGATGTCCCGGGCAACCCCGGACAGGTCGTCGCCCAACTGGTGTCCACCACCGTCCAGCTCGCGGAATGTCGCCCACGGGAGCTTCTCCGCGTACAGCGAGAGGTGCTCGAAGGGCACGATCTCGTCGTCGCGGCCGTGGTAGAAGAAGATCGGGAGCTTCTCCGGTAGCCCCGCCGCGAAGTCTTCCCGCAGCGCGCCCTCCTCAATCTCCCAACCCCCGCTTCCCACGTAGGGCGCCGCTACGAGGAACAGCCCGGCGACGGGCTTCTCGACCTCCTCTTCAGAGAGGTACTTGAGCAGTATCAGGGCGCCCACAGAGTGTCCGACCAGGACCGCTGTACCGTCCATCGTGACGAACTCTCCCGCGATCCTGCCTTTCCAGGCCTCGACCTCGGGACTGTCCTCGTTCGGCATCTCGGGATACCGCACGTCGCAGGCGGCTCCCAGCGCATAGCGCAGGCTCGCCACCAGCCTGCCGTCTTCCTTGTGCGCCCCCTCGCCGGCACCGTGTACGAAGAGCACCTTCTTGCTCATGGTTTGGCCTCGTCTCTGTTAGTCGGGTCTTGCAGTGGCCTGTCATAGAAGACGAAAACTTCTCCGTTGGCCGCGAGCCACTTCTCGACGAAGGTGCGCGCACACTCCGGGTCATGCTGTAACAGGCCCACACGGACGGCGAAAACCTTATCGAAGGTCCTGTCTCCCAGGTCGAGGGCTTCGAGGTCCGCGACGACGAACTCGGCTTTGCCGGCTTCGACGTACGCCGCGTTCCGGCGAGAGGCGGCCTGGATCATCTTCGGCGAGCGGTCGACCGCAGTGATGTGGCCTCCATCCAGCCGCTCACAAACGAAGGTTACCGCCACCCCATGCCCACATCCTATCTCCAACACCCGGTCGTCCGGCCGGATGTCCAGTTGCTCGACGACCTGTCTCAATCGCTCGCTCACGACGCCGCGGCCCGCCCGGTTTGATCCCCGTTCGTTGGCGGGATGTTCTGGTTGAGCCGGAAGAGGTTCGTCGGATCGTAGCGCCTTTTGACTTCCACGAGCCGCTCCCACGTCGCGCCTGGATACGCCTCCCGGACGCGCTCTTCCCCCTCCTCGCCGAGAAAGCCTACGTATGCGCCGGAGTTCTCCCGGCACAGCGCCCCGGCGAACTCTTCGACCCACGCCTCGCGCCCGGCCCGGTCCTTGGGTCCTTCGTAGAACGCGGCGACGTTTGCCATGATGCGCGAATCACGGTGCGCGAACGCGGTAGCGTCAGCGGATACGCGGGCCATCGCCCCACCCAGCGTCCGGAGCTGGGCCACCCGCATCGGCGCGTCGGAGTCCCGAAGATACTCGACGATGGTTCCGGCCGCATCGCGGTCTATAGCGTCTGTAAACATCGTGCGTGCCACCGCGGTCGGGTGGTAGTCGCCATCTTCTGGCGGGTACATCTCCGGGTAGCGCATCGGCTTCACCATGTCGGCTATCGGTTTGGCGAGCGTTCGGAACGGTTCGATAGCACTTCTGCCCTCACTGACCTCGCCCGCGTAGAGCATAAGGGCCATAATGATGAGACGTCCGTGGTACTCGGCGGGCACGAACGGCATGGGCGGCGCGGGCATGATGTTTGCGATGGTAGAGAGTTCCTCGGGCGCGGGCTCCGCCTCGGCGACGAAGGAGGCGATGGTCTCGGGCGTGGCCGGAAGGATGAGCATCCCGCCTACGACCTCGTCCACCTCGTGCAGCCGGAACTTGAAGCGGGTCGCGACGCCAAAGTTCCCTCCTCCGCCCCGAATCGCCCAGAATAGATCCGGGTGCGTCTCGGCGTCCACGTAGAGGAGTTCGCCGTCCGCCGTTACGATCTCGGCGGCGAGCAGGTTATCTATGGTAAGGCCGTGCTTGCGGACGAGAAAACCGATGCCTCCTCCGAGCGTGATCCCGCCGATACCGACCGAGCCGGTGTCGCCGAAGCCGGTCGCCAGTCCGTGGGCGCCGGTCGCCTTCGTGTATTCGCCAGCCGTCAGGCCGGTCTCGGCCCACGCGGTGCGGCCTTCGACGTCAATCTCAATGCCCTTCATGTTCGAGAGGTCGAGCAGGATCCCGCCTTCGGTGGTGCTGTGACCGGCGCCGCTATGACCGCCACTTTTAATAGCAAGCTGCAGTCCGCTCTCGCGTGCGAACGTGACGACGCGCGAGACGTCAGCCGCGTCCGCAACCCGGATGATGACCGCCGGCCGGCGGTCAATCCCGCCGTAGAACACGGCTCGCGCCTCATCGTAGCCGGCGTCGTCCGGTGAGAGTACCCGCCCGTTAAGTACCGCGCGCAGTGTCGAGATCGCACCGGCCGTTGCTGCCGGTCTTGTATGAGTCTGCTTTGCCATTTACCGCCCACCTCGTTCTAAGATTTCGCCGACCAATCGAGCTTACGAGAACCCTCCAGAGGGCACCTCTTCTATCTTGCTCTTTCTCAGAAAATCTACGGTCGGACGGGTCAGGCTACATCCCCCGAAAGGTTGACTAGCAGGTGGAGATCAGCGGAAACGGATGGTTACCGGTGGTTGCTGCCCGGGACGAGACGGTCGAGCAAAATCGCCGGCAGGGCAACCAGAACGGGTGGATCTGTGGGCCGTGGCAGGCGCAACGTCACTTCCGCCAGACCCTCGGCCCGGCCTCTACGGACGACCACCGGCTGCCGGGCGCGTCCTACGCGCAAGGCCTCGCCCGGTGCCAACAGTTGCCAGGGGTCTTCCGAGCAGGGCAGGGCCGCGGCCATGAGGTAATAGCAACCATCTGGCACCGGCCCCAGCCGGTAGCTTCCCGGCGCTGCCAGGATCGTCCCGGCAACAGGTCTGCCCTGCGGAACGGCGGTGGGGAAAAGTCCGGCGAAGATCAAGCGCCCTGTAAGAGCGGAACCGTCAACCCGGAAGGCGACTCCTCCCTCTGGATGAACTATCGGCAACGTTCGGTGCCACCCGTTGGAGCGATCCAGAGCTTCGTTTAGTTGCTCGGGCAAGTGCCGCACCCTGCCCGGCGGCAAGCCGACGAGGTTGCTGAAGCGGGTCGAGAACGTACCGACGCTCTCGTAACCCACCTCGAAAGCTATCTCGGCCACCCGCAGATCTGTGCTCAGGAGCAGGCGCTTGGCCCTCTCCAGCCGCACCGCCGTCAGGAACTCGCCGGGCGGGATGCCGGTAACCCTTCTGAAAGTGCGGGCGAAGTGGTAGAGGCTGAGGTTCGCCATTTCGGCCAGCGAACCCAGGGACAGCGCGCTATCCTCGGGCCGGTGCATGGCGGCTATGACCTCCTCGACGGCCGGGAGGTGGCGCGGCGCGGTTGCGTCCGCCAGAGTCTCGACATCAAACGCCAACTTGCCGTTCACCCTTAAATTCTACGGGAAAAATCCGCACTTTATACCCAGTTTCCGTAGTCCTGATGCCTTATAAACAGGAGAGGCACCCGTGTCCTACTGGACGTCCTCCGACATCCACTGGACGAGCTGGATCACGACCCCGTTGGGGTCCGTCATCTGGAAGTACCGCTCCCCCCAGGGCTCGGTCTCGATCGGGGTCACAATCTCGACGCCCTCCTGTTGGAGCCGGGCGTACTCCCCGTCGATGTCCTCTACCACAAAGACAACCAGCAGACCATCCGCCGCCTTGCCACGTAGGCTCTCCGGTTTAAACGTCTCAAGTCCTGTGCGCAGGTAGATCAGGCTGAAGCCCGCGTCTACCCTCGAGAGCGAGACGAACCCATCGGCGGCCATATCCTCGGTAAAGCCGAAGTGCTCCTCAACGAAGCTGGCCGAGGTGGCCGGATCCTCGACGTTCAACGATAAAGCCGAAGCAGTGATCTTCAAACAAACCTCCTTAAACGCTTGGTGTGAGTTACCCGTCGAAGATTTGAGCGAAAGGTGTCCACGCACTAGAGTCGGCTTGCCCACCAATCCCGAAGGGAAAGGAACCGGACTCTTATGGTCGACGTGGACACCTTCCTCA
>SIRX01000080.1 GCA_004563715.1 Actinomycetota bacterium
CTATAATTATGAGGTTCGAAGCCGCCAGCGTGAGGCCCGGTGGTCCCCCTTCACCCAGCAGGGCCCAGCGGAAGCCGTTCACGACGCCGACCATCGGGTTGGCGACCTCGTAGAGCGTTCGCCAGCCGTCCGGCACGAGGGTGCTGGGGTATATGATGGGCGTGGCGAAGAACCACAGCCGCACCAGCACCGGTATCGCGACCTTTATATCCCTGTACTGCACGTTCAAGGCCGAGAGCCAGAGCGAGACGGCCAGCGCCGTGATCACGGTCAGCAGCACGAACAGCGGTAGCGTGAAGATGGCCGCCGTCGGCAAGAAACCGTAGAAACCGGCCAGCACCACGAGGACCGAAAAGGAGATGACGAGGTCCATAAGGCCCGCCAGAACGGAGGCCAGCGGGGCGAGCAACCTGGGGAAGTAGATCTTGCTGATCAACCGCTCCTGCGACACCAGGCTGTTGCTGGCCTTGTCGAGGGCGTTGGAGAAGTAGGTCCAGACCACCAGCCCGCTGAAGGCGAAGATGGGGTAGGGGATCTCGCCGGTGGGCACCCGGACTACGAGGCCGAAGAAGACGGTAAAGACCAGCATGATGGCGAGGGGCTCCAGTATGGCCCACGCCACGCCGAGCACGGTCTGCTTGTACCGCACCTTCAGCTCGCTCCAGACCAGGAAGTAGAGCAGCTCGCGGAACTCGACTACGTCCCTGAGCCTGACGGGCACCCAACCCTTGGTGGGCTCGACGACCGTCGTCGGCAGGTCTACGGATGCCTGGTGTGCATCAGGGAATTGCTGCGGTGGTTGCGTTGGGTAGTTTTGCCCCATGCTCGAAAGTTTCCTTTGAAAAAAGTTCTTTTGAAAAGCAGATTATCTTACACGCGCCGTCGGGGCTACGCATCCCGGAGCCGGTCGACGCTCCGGTTTAGCTCCTGGTCGAGCGGGTTCAGCTCCAGAGCTTTCTGGTAGTAGGTGAGGGCCTGGTCTACCTCGCCCCGCTGCTCGTAGAAGGAGCCCAGGTACATGTACGGCGCATAGTGATCCGGGTTAGCGGCTATCGCCCGGTCGTAGGCATTCTCGGCCGTGGCCCACTCGCCCCTCTCCAGCGCCAGCTCCGCTTCCCGCTCGTAGAGCTGGGGGTCCCAGGGGTTGAAGCTCTGCGCGCGCTCCACTTCCTCCAGGGCCGCGCCCGGGTCTCCGGCCACGTAGCTCCGTACGAGGTGGTGGTCGGCGGCGTAGAGCGGCGCGATGGCCACCGCGGCCAGGATCATGGCCCCGGCGTAGACGGCGCGGCGGGGCCAGCCGACCTGCACCACCGGCACCCTCTCCCAGGGCGCGACCAGCATCGCCAGGTAGACGATCGCGGGTATCGTTATGGCGGGCAGTTGCCAGAACCACTCGGCGCTGGAGTGGACGAACCAGTAGGACACGGCGGCCAGCAGCGCCCCGACCTGCGCCTTGCCCTCCGTGTTGAGGTCCGTGAACCGTTTGCGGAGGCCGGTCGCGAAACAGGCCGCCAGAAAGCCGAAGAACAGTACCCCGCCCACGGCGCCGCGCTCGGCCAGCACCTCGAGCGGCAGCATGTGGGGCTGCCGCACGGCCCCGCTCGGCCCCCGGTCCCTCAACTGGTAGTAGGTAGCCTCGTACCCGTTGGTGCCGATGCCCATTACGGGGCGCTCGGCGATGTTCTCCCGGGCCACCTGCCACAGCGTGTAGCGGCCGGAGCCCGACACGCTCAGGTAGCGGCTCTGGTCCATGCCCGCGGGGTCGTTGGTCTTGAAAGCCTCCCACTTCTGCTCGGCCAGCCCGACCGGGTTGCCGAACTGGGTGAAGAGCACCGTGACGCCCACGACGAGCGCCACCGAGGCGGCGGCGAGGGCCGAACCGCCGGCCAGCCGCGCCGCGAGCTCCGGCGGCCTCCACCAGCGGTCTACCAGGCCCCAGCCCAGGCCGTAGAGCCCGGCCCCGAGGGCGCCCGTCCAGATCACGGGCAACGCGGCTTCCAGCCTCGCCGCGGGATCTCCGTTCTCCAGGAACGCGAGGTACACGCTGTTCAGCTCCGGGAAGGCCAGGGCGCCCGCGACGGCGACCGGTATCAGGGCGAGCAGCCCGCGCAGGCGCTGCCCGGAGAGCAGGAAGTAGACCGGCAGCGACAGGACCATGGCCACCATGGCCCCGCGCGACTGGGCCAGGATGGCTACGTTGGCGTTCACGACCGCCGCGGCGAGCACCCCGGCCCTCACGAGCGGGTTGACGCGCCGGCTGCCCCCCAGGTAGATGGCCGCCCAGAAGGAGATCAGCAAGAACGCGGCCTGCCCGTTGTGGTAGCCCACGGTGCCGAACAGGCGGCCTTCGTAGAAGAGGTAGTCCAGGCTGAAGCCGGGGTTGAGCAGGGTGTAGACCGCGACGGCCGCGGGTCCGAACACCGAGGCGGCCAGCACCCACCGGCGCGAGGCGTTCAACATGACCAGGACCAGCGCGGTCCCGAAGGCGAGCAGGTAGAAGAGCGTCTGGCCCGCTCCGAACCACGCGGCCCCCAGGTTAGAGGACCACAGCACCGAGGCGAAGGTCCAGAGCGTGTACAGGCCGAAGAGGGCGAACGCCGCGAGGGTCCAGAGGTGCCTGGACCCGTACGCCACGCCCGCGACCGCGACGGCGAACCCCAGAAAGACCAGGAACAGGGCCGCGGGCGCCCAGTGGCGGGCGAAGTAGCCGCCGTCCACGCTGCCCATCCAGGTGGCCAGCAGCACGACCCCGCTCAACGCCAGCGTGGGGAGCAGCCGGCCCGGGCGGGCGCCCCGTCCTATTGCCAGGCGCTCGAACAACCCCGTCCCCTCTCCAACGATCTCTTCCGGCCCGGCTC
>SIRX01000081.1 GCA_004563715.1 Actinomycetota bacterium
TGGACACACTCCGTATAATCCTTTCCTAACGGTCTTATGCGGAACCGTGTTGGGTTGCTCATATAGGAAAATATAGATCGGCAGGGAAAGCGGGGCAAGTGTCGGAAGCTCTTCGGAAGGGCAGCAACCTTGAAAAGGTAGAAGGAAAGGTTGGTTGCCACATCATCCCGAATCGAGCTCTGAACACGTTGCCGTTCCTGTGTCGAGACGTGCTCTCCCGATCACCGAAACCGCGACCTCCCCTAACAGATCCCCGGCAGCGGGTCGCCGACGAGTATGTCTACAATGCGGGTGCTGCCGAAGCCGGTGTGCACGAGGACCGTCTGCGTGGGCACCCCGCCACCGGGGCATCCAGGATCAAGACGCCTCCAGTAAGGCTCTTTCGACGGCTTGCGGCAAATCCACCCGATGAAAGCGTCTGGCTGAAAAAGCGTAATCTTCTCCACTCTCATCCACGACCCTGACGTAACCGTGGGCCGCCGCTCCCGCATCAGGTATGACGCGGTACAGCTTGCCGACCTCGAGCGAGGCTTTGTAGCCCTCGTTGTCGAGACAAACCGCGAAATGCGTTGCTTGACTTTCTTCGCTCATATCGCTAATCGAGAAACGGCAACTTCAGTTTGAACTCTCTTTTACCGACGCCGTGCGCTTCGTACCAGTGTACTTCAGCCAGACGAACCGTGCCATCCATGAGACGTACGCTGGCGAGGCCTTTCAGTTTGCGCCAGCGGCTCCCGCCATATCGCCTTCGCAAACGGGCGCGAACACGAACGCCCGTACCCACCGCGATCGTTTCGATGTCGGTGATCTCGCCAACAATCTCGAAATCCATCCCGGTAGATCATGCCGGGTACAATTGCGGTATTCAAGCGCCGCCCAACGCGCGGGCGTGGCTGGAAGGTCGGCTGTGCAGCCTGCGGCCAGCTTCAACATATCGATCAGGCAGGTGCCGTCGAACCCGGTGCGCATGAGTGGGCTTCTCATATCTCATGGAACCACCGTTCGTAGCCAGAGCCGATACCTTGAAGTCGAGCTTCATGGAGCCGGTCACCACCGGCCGGAACGCGAAAGTTTCGATTCAACGGGTGCTCTTCCAATACAACCGTCTCTTTAACAGATCCTGGGCAGCGGGTCGCCGACGAGCATGTCGATCATGCGGGTGCCGCCGAAGCCCGTGTGCATGAGGACCATGCGGGCGGGCTCTTCGCGGACCTCGCCGATGATAGAGGCTTCCTCGCCGCCTTCGACGCCACGCAGGGCTTCCAGGGCGGCGTCGGCATGCTCGGGAGAGACTACGGCCAAGAGCTTGCCCTCGTTGGCGACGTAGAGGGGGTCTATGCCCAGGATCTCGCACGCCCCGTTCACGACGTCTCTGACCGGTATCTTCTCCTCCCACAACGCGACGCCGTAGCCCGAGTCGCGGGCGAGCTCGTTCAGCACGGTGCCGACACCACCCCGCGTGGGGTCGCGCATGAAGCGCAGTCCCGGTCCGGCGGACCGCTTGAGCGCCCGCGTTAGCGGGGTGAGGGGCCGGGTGTCGGAGAGGACCTCGGCCTCCAGCTCCAGGTCGCCGCGCGCTATCAGGATGGCCGCCCCGTGGTCGCCTAAAGTACCGGAGCAGAGGATTTTGTCCCCGGGACGCGCGGCGGCGGGGGACAGGTTCAGCTCCGGGTCGGCGATCCCGAGCCCGGTCGTGATCACGTAGAGGCCGTCGGCCTTGCCGCGTTCGACCACTTTGGTGTCGCCGGTGGCTACGGGGACGCCGGCCGTTTCGGCGGCCTTTGCTATCGCCCTGACTTCCCGGGACAGGATTTCCGTGTCCAGGCCCTCCTCGATGATCAGGGCGGCCGAGATGCCGAGCGGGGTCGCGCCGGAGACGGCCAGGTCGTTGACGGTGCCGTTGACCGCCAGCTCGCCGATGGAGCCGCCGGGGAAGACGAGCGGGCGCACCACGAACGAGTCGGTGGTGAGGGCGAGCTTCGCTTCGCCGAAGGGCAGGAGCGCCGCGTCGGAGAGCGGCGCGAGCGCGGGGTTCTCCAGCACCGGCAAGAGGAGACCCTCGATGAGCTTGTGGGTAGCCTTGCCGCCGGCGCCGTGGCTCATGTCTATGCGCGGGGCGTCGAACCTCGGGGGCCGGCGGCGGTTTTGTTCGAGGGCGTCGAGGACGCGCTGCTCCCTGTCGGTCATTCTCTGGCTCCAACCCGCTCCTCGGCCTTGCGCCCGAAGTTGTAGTAGGCGGCGCAGGCCCCCTCGGAGGAGACCATGAGCGCCCCCAGGGGGTGCTCCGGCGTGCAGGATGTGCCGAAGACCCGGCACTCGTGGGGCTTGAGGACGCCCTTTAACACCTCGCCGCACTGGCACGCCTTCGGGTCGGCGACGCGCACGCCCGGCACCGCGAAGCGCAGCTCGGCGTCGAAGTCCGTGTAGGCTTCGGAGAGCTTCAGGGCCGACTGGGCTATAAAGCCCAAACCCCGCCACTCGAAGTACGGCCGGAGCTCGAAGACCTCGGCCATGCTCCTCAGGGCCTTCAGGTTCCCCTCCCAGGGGACGGCCCGGACGTACTGGTTCTCGACCTCGCAGCGGCCCTCGTCGAGCTGGCGCATCAGCATGAGGACGGACTGCATCAGGTCCAGCGGCTCGAAGCCGGTCACCACGCACGGCTTGCCGTAGTCCCGGGGCATGAACTCGTAGGGGCGGCAGCCGATCACGGTCGAGACGTGCCCCGGCCCGATAAACGCGTCGAGGCGGAGGTCCGGCGAGTCGAGCAGCGCCCGCACCGGCGGCACGATCGTGACGTGGTTGCAGAAGACGGTGAAGTTCTGGATGTTCTCTTTCCTGGCCCGCTGGAGCGTGAGCGCCGTCGAGGGGGCTGTGGTCTCGAAGCCGATGGCGTAGAAGACGACCTCCCGGTCGGGGTTCTCGCGGGCGATGCGCAGGGCGTCTAGCGGCGAGTAGACCATGCGGATGTCCGCGCCCCCGGCCTTCACCTCCAGCAGGTTCCCCTTCGAGCCGGGGACCCGCATCATGTCCCCGAAGCAGGTAAAGATGACCTCGGGACGCTCGGCGATCTCGATGCCCTCGTCGACCCGGCCCATCGGCAGCACGCACACCGGGCAGCCGGGTCCGTGGACCAGCTCGATCTGGTCCGGCAAGAGGTCTTTTATGCCGTGGCGGTAGATGGTGTGGGTGTGGCCGCCGCAGACCTCCATGAGCTTGTAGTGGCGGCCCGGGTCCACGAGGGTGGAGATCTCCGCCGACACCGCCCGCGCCAGGTCGGCGTTTCGGAACTCGGTTACGTATTTCAATGATGCCTCCCTCCGGTCGGCAGTCTGTCAGTCGGTCAGCGTTTCAGTCCATCAGTCCCGGCTACCCGGCCGATGGCGACCCCGCCGTGCGTCAGGAGGACCTCTCCCGGCCGCACCGGCGCCACGAGCTCCACGGCTATCTCGGCCCGGTTTCCGGCGGCGTCCTCGCAGAGGGCGTCGTCGCCCGCCACGGAGACGACCCGCACCGGGATGCCGGCGTCGGAGCAGACGACGCAGCCGTCGTGGTCGAGGGTGCAGTAGTCCTGCGGCGTCGTTTCGTCTCCCATGATCATTCGATCCGGGAGGCTTTCAACTCTTCGAGCTCGGTCTCGTAGGCGTCTCCCAGCTCCTGGAGGGCCTGGAGCGTCGCGTGGGCCTGTTGCTCGTCCAGCTTCGACATGGCGAAGCCCACGTGGATCAAGACCCAGTCCCCGACCTCGACCCGCTCGTCCTCGTGATGCACCAGCCCGATGTTTATGTTGCGCCGGACGCCGCTTACGTCCGCCTTCGCCAGCAGCAGGTCCTCGTCGAGGATCTCCACTATCCGGCCCGGTATGCCCAGACACATGTCTACTCTCCTTCCTCTCTGAAAACCCTGTCCGCCAGTACCGCCTGCCCCAGCGCGAGCCCGCCGTCGTTGGTCGGGACCCGCCGGTGCGTGTAGACCTCGAACCCTCTCTTCTCCAGCAGCTCCGTCGCCTGCCCGAGGAGGAGCATGTTCTGGAAGGTCCCGCCGGAGAGCGCGACGGCGCCGGTCCCGCTGGCCTCCCGGATACGCTCGCAGGCGGCGGCGACCATCTCGGCCACCGTCCGATGGAACCTGGCGGAGATAGCGCCTTTCGGGCACCCGGCCAGCAGGTCTTCGACCACCCCGGCGATGATCTCCCGCGTCTCGATCACCCACCCCTCCTCTCCGGGGCGCAGCCGGAACGGGTACCTGCGTGCCGCCGCCGTTCTCTTCGCGGCCAGCTCCAGCTCCACCGCCGCCTGTCCCTCGTAGGTGGCCCGTTGGGTGCCGGGCACCCCGACCAGCGCCGCGACGGCGTCGAAGAGCCGGCCCGCGCTGGAGGTCGGCGGGGTGTTCAGGCCGTGCTCCACGAGCCGGGCGACGAGCCGCACGTTCCGCTCCCCCGCTTTCCGCACCACGTCGAGCGGTAGCCTAAGGGTCTCCTCCTCGCCGTAGAGTGTGACGAGCTGCGCGAGCGCCATGCGCCACGGCTGCCGGATGGCCGCAGCCCCTCCCGGCAGGGGCATGTAGTCCAGGTGCGCCCGGCGCTCGAAACCGCCCTCGATGCTCCCTTCCAGAAACTCCCCGCCCCACACGGCGCCGTCGGTGCCGTAGCCGGTGCCGTCGAGGGCCACCCCGATCGCGCGCTCCGACAAGGGTTGTCCGTTGTCCGCCAGGCAGCCCGCGACGTGGGCGTGGTGGTGCTGCACGCCGGCCACCGGGTACCCGGCCTCCTCCAGCTCGCGGGCGTATCTGGTGGAGAGGTAGTCCGGATGCAGGTCGCATGCGACGAGCTCCGGGCGCACGTCGAAGAGCCGGCAGAAGTGCTCCACGCCCTCCCGGAACGAGCGCAGGGTCTCGTAGTTCTCCAGGTCCCCGATGTGGTGGCTCATAAAAGCGTGGCGGTCGCGGCCCAGGCAGAACGTGTTCTTCAGCTCCCCGCCGCAGGCGAGGACGTGCCGGGCAAAGCCCTCCGGCAGCGCGAGCGGGGCCGGCGTGTAGCCGCGGGACCGGCGGATGGGGTACGGCCCGCCGCGTTGGACGCGCGTCACGCTGTCGTCGGTGCGCATGTGGACCTCGCGGTCGTGGACCAGGAAGAAGTCGGCGATGTCGCCGAGCCTCTCGAAGGCTTCCTCGTCCTTGTAGGCTATCGGCTCGTCGGAGCGGTTGCCGCTCGTCATGACGAGCGGGATGCCGGCGTCGCCGAGTAGCAGGTGGTGCAGCGGCGTGTACGCCAGCATAACGCCCAGAGTGTTCTGGCGCGGGGCGACCTCCTCGGTCACGCCGCAGTCCTCCTGACGCTCCAGGAGCACTATGGGCCGGGCCGGGGAGGTGAGTAGTTTTTCTTCCTCCGGGCTCAGGCGGCACAGCCGCCGGGCCTGGATCACGTCCCGGCACATGACGGCGAAGGGCTTGTCCTGGCGGACCTTGCGGCCCCGCAGGGCTCGCACGGCGTCACCGTCGAACGGGTCACAGGCCAGGTGATAGCCGCCGAGGCCTTTTACCGCCAGGACCGCCGCGCCCCGCAGCATCCGGGCCGCGCGCCGGATAGGGTCCTCGGCGGACGGGCCTAACTCGCGCCCGAAGCGGTCGAGGAGCTTTACCCGCGGCCCGCAGGCCGGGCAGGCGTTGGGCTGAGCGTGGAAGCGGCGGTCCGCAGGGTCATCGTACTCCGCACGGCACTCGGGGCACATCTCGAAGGCCGCCATGGTGGTCGTGGCCCGGTCGTAGGGTACCTGCCGCGTTATGGTGAAGCGCGGGCCGCAGTTGGTGCAGTTGGTGAACGGGTAGCGGTAGCGCCGGTCGGCGGGGTCGAAAAGCTCCGCCAGGCACGCCTCACAGGCCGCCACGTCCGGGGAGACGAGGGTCCGGGCGGCTCCCTCCCGGCTAACCTCGATGCGGAATTCACTCTCGCCGAGCGTCGCCAGCGGCTTCCAGGCGACGGCCTCGACCACGGCCAGCGGCGGGGCCTCATCCCGGAGACCGCGCAGGAAGGGGGCCAACTCCTCGGGGACGCCCTCCACCTCGACGTGGATGCCCGCCGCGTCGTTGCGCACCAGCCCGGCGAGGCCGTGGCGGCGGGCCAGGGCGTAGACAAACGGCCGGAAACCCACGCCCTGCACGATGCCGCGCACGGAGACCGCGCGGCGTTCGCGCGGCGGGGCCTTCACGGCGCCAGCCTCGCTGTGGCTCTTTCCGTCGGGTTCGCCACGTTCAGAAGATCAGCCCGTGGCGCTCGACGATGGGCATCGTGCGCCCGAAGTCGACATCCACGTTGTAGCGGGCCGCGATCGGCTCTATGGTCGCCGGGTCGAGCTCTCCCCCGAGCGCGTGCATCTCGCGGAAGGCTTCCTCGAAGCCGCCGGGGGAGATGATCTCGAGTATCCGGGCCGGCTCGTCGCCCGCGTTCCAGAACGTGTGCCACTGGTTCCGGGGCTTGAAGATCAAATCTCCAACCTCGCCGAATACCTCTTCTTCACCCAGAAGCGCCCCCACCCGGCCTTCGAGTATGTAGCTGTACTCGTCTTCGAGTGTGTGCCGGTGCAGCGGCGCGGCCAGCGCGCGAGGTGGCATGAGGTGCTCGACCAGCGAGAAGCCGCCGCCCGAGTCCCCGGCGCCGACCATGAACCGGTCCCGCACCGCCTCGGGCGCGCCGAGCGTTTCACCGTCCCGGGAGCCGAGCACCCGCACGCCCGGAGGGTTTGTCCCGCCCGGTGAAGACGAACTTTTCGTGCTCATTTCAGTGCCTCCTGTGAAGACCGAAGCTCGACCCTTACATCTTCCGCACTCTCAAGTACCGGTGGATCTCCGGCCACTGCACGGCCACCGCGGCGGCGCCCGCGATCAGGCCCAGGAACAACAGCTTTTTCACGATTTCACCTCTCTTTCTCCGGAAGACCCGGGAGGGTTACTGGCCCGGCGCCGGCGGCTTCGCCACCCTCTGCCACGAGCGATTCGATCAGGCCCGCGGCCTCCTCCACCGCGAGTTGCACCGGCTCGCTAAGCTCCATCAACATGTCGTCGTAATCCTCACCGCTTAAGATCGTCTGCGGCTCGCAGCCGACCACGAGGGTGCGGGCCGGGGGAGCCCCGAGCCAGCGGCTCAGCCGGATCACCCGCACCGGGTCCATCCCGTGCGTGTCGAGCGAAATCTGTCCGTCGTCCTCGATCTCCGG
>SIRX01000082.1 GCA_004563715.1 Actinomycetota bacterium
GCCGCAGAGCAGGTAGAAGGAGTAATTTCTCGCAAGGAATTCGAGCGCATAACCAAGATCAGCAACTATCATATCTACAAAAACTTCCCAGATGGCGGTTGGTCTGAGGTTAAGAAACTTGCTGGCTTGGAACGTCACCCGAGAGACAAAGATCCTCTCTCAGACGAAGAACTGCTCGAAGAGTTCCACCGTGTAGCAACAAAGATTAGGCGTTTGCCTACCTGGACTCTATTCGGAACGCATGCGAATGTATCGGCTGACGTGGTACGGCGTCGGTTTGGAGGGTTACAGGGAACATTGAAGCGCTACCTAATCTGGCTAGAAACCAATGATCCTGCTTGCTTTCTCCTGGAGGAGTTAAGCGCCAAGTCACAGCATGAGATATCTCCTCCACCGGCTGTTGAAGGCGAGAGCTCATTATTCAACACGCAGTGGAATCGAGCAGATGGGCCGGTGTTCGGAGCGCCAATCAATTTCCGTGGTCTTCATCATGCTCCTATAAACGAGCTTGGCGTTGTATTTCTCTTCGGTGTGGTCAGTTATGAACTCGGATTTATAGTCGAGGCGATCCATGCAGCATTCCCGGATTGCGAAGCAAAACGATGCATTGATCGAAAACGCAACAGGTGGCAGCGGGTTCGGATCGAGTTTGAGTACAGTAGTAAAAACTTTCTAGATCATGGGCATGAACCCAACGAGTGCGACGTAATCGTGTGCTGGGAACATAATTGGCGTGACTGTCCTTTAGAAGTGATTGAACTTCGGCGGGTTATTGACGAACTCGAAAGCTAGAGACGGCAGCTAAAAGAAAGAGTGTTGGACCAGAGTGACCCAGCAAGAGCCCTTACCGATGTTCGACTTCTCCGACGCCGTGGGCAGCTACGCTCGGGGTGAAGCCGGGGCGCGGGGTGCGATCTTCACCCGGCGCGAAGTGGTCGAGTTTATCCTGGACCTGGCAGGGTACACCGTGGACCGTCCCCTGCACCGACTCCGGCTACTGGAGCCGTCGTTCGGGGACGGGGACTTCCTCTTATCCGCTGTGGAGAGGCTTCTGGCAGCATACGAGGCTCACGCCCCGGAACGCTCCAACCGGGTCGGAGACCTCTCCGGAGCGATCCGGGCCGTCGAGGTTCACGGCGACAGTATCGAGGGCACCCGTGCCCGGCTCCTGGATCTACTCCGAGAGCACGGAATAGGCGAAGAGGAAGCGAAAGCGCTACTCGAAGCCTGGATCATCGAGGGGGACTTCCTGCTGGTGGGGCTGCCGTGGTCGTTCACCCACACCGTCGGGAACCCGCCCTACGTGCGCCAGGAGCTCGTACCGGACGGGCTCATGGCCGAGTACCGGGCGCGGTACAGCACCATCTACGACCGGGCGGACCTGTACGTCCCGTTCTTCGAGCGGTGCCTGTCCTACCTGGATCCGGGCGGCACGCTGGGCTTTATCTGCGCGGACCGCTGGATGAAGAACAGGTACGGCGGTCCGCTGCGGGCTATGGTGGCGAACCACTATCATCTGGCGGCCTACGTGGACATGGTGGACACGCCCGCTTTCCGTTCCGAAGTCATCGCGTATCCAGCCATCACCGTGATCCGGCGCGGAAAGCCCGGCCCCACCAGGATCGCCCGCCAGCCCCGGATAGAGAACGAATCCCTCGCGGAGCTGGCACGGGCCATGCGCGCCGAGAACCTCCCCGAAGATAGCGGTGTGCTGGAGGTCTCGGGCGTCGCCGAAGGCCGCGAGCCCTGGATACTGGGTTCTTTCGACCAGTTAAAGGTCGCGCGCCGTCTGGAGGCGGAGTTCCCCACCCTGGAGGAGGCGGGTTGCAAGGTCGGGATCGGGGTCGCCACGGGAGCGGACCGGGTGTACATCGGGCCTTACGGGAACCTGGACGTCGAGCCGGACCGCAAGCTCCCCCTGGTGACGACCAGGGACATTAAGAGCGGGACCGTGGAGTGGCGGGGCCTCGGGGTGGTCAACCCTTTCCGCGGCGACGGCTCGCTCGTGAACCTCGCGGACTACCCGAAGCTCGCGCGCTACCTGGAGCGGCACGAGGAGAAGATCCGGGCCCGCAACTGCGCGAAGAAAAATCCGAACGGCTGGTACCGGACCATAGACCGCATCCACCCGGACCTCACGACCCGGCCAAAGCTTTTGATCCCGGACATCAAAGGCGAGCCCCACATCGTCTACGAGAGCGGCAACCTCTACCCGCACCACAACCTGTACTTCATCACCTCCGAGGAGTGGGACCTGAAAGCCCTGCGGGCGGTGCTCCGGTCGGGCATCGCGAAGCTGTTCGTCTCCATCTACTCGACCCAGATGCGGGGCGGCTACCTGCGCTTCCAGGCCCAGTACCTGCGCCGCATCCGGGTTCCCCGCTGGTCCGAGGTCCCCGAAAACATCCGCGAAGCCCTCGCAGCCGCCGCCGAATCCAAAGATGCCGAAGCGTGTAACGACGCCGTGACCGCCCTGTACCGGCTCACGCCGGAAGAGGCAACCGCGATAGGACTCAACGGCGAGCAGGAGCGCCGTTGAGCATAGATCTGGCAGACTACGAGAGCAAAGCCCGCGAGGCTGTCAAGGCGTTCTGGGGCAACCGCGAGGCCGCCCGCCGGAAGCAGATCGAGAGCGGAAAAGCGGACCAGGGAGAGCGCGCCGGCGTCACCGCCGGGAAGAACATGGATGGCTTTCTGACCCTGGCGAAAGACGTCGTGCGGCTCAACGGTCTTGACCAGGCGGAGATACACCTGCAACGCCGGGTGCTCACGCTCCCCGGATACTTCCGCCCCACGAAGCTGTGGGACATGCTGGTCATCAACGATAGGAGGCTCGTCGCAGCCCTCGAGTTCAAGAGCCAGGTAGGCCCCTCGTTCGGCAACAACTTCAACAACCGGACGGAAGAGGCCATCGGGACCGCGGTTGATCTGTGGACGGCCTATCGGGAAGGAGCTTTCGGGCAGGCTCCACGCCCGTTTGTAGGTTGGCTGATACTGGTCGAGGACTGTGAGCGTTCCCGCTCTCCCGTCCGGGACAATCCCCCGCACTTCCCGGTGTTCGACGAGTACCGTGGAGCGTCCTACGCCGGCCGCTATAAATTCCTCTGCCAGAAGCTCGTTCGGGAACAGCTATATACGGCGGCTACCGTGCTCCTGTCTCCGCGCACCTCCGTAGACGACGGCAGCTACTCCGAGCTTTCCGAGATGACCGGCTTGAAGACCTTCGTCACGAGTCTCGCAGGGCACGCGGCGGCAGAAGCGGCAAGGAGCAGTTAAACACATCGGATGTGTACCGCGGCCGGATAGCATAAGCACTGTTTCTTGATCAGGCCTGATCCGTACCGTAGACTCGAACTATGGATTACCGCGAGCGCATCACCATAGACCCGCGAATATGTCACGGTAAACCGGTCGTTCGGGGGCTCCGCTACCCGGTGGAGACTCTACTGGAACTGATGAGCGCCGGCATGACGATAGATGAGATACTCGCCGACTACGAGGACCTCGAACGTGAGGACTTGCTGGCCGTACTGGCCTACGCGACGCGGCTCAGTCAGGTCAAACGGACCGAGCCTATCCGTGGATGAAGTTCCTGGTCGATGCGCAACTTCCACGTCGCCTTACCTACCGGATCCGTGACGCAGGCCACGACGCGCTTCATACGCTAGACCTTCCGCTTCGCAACCGCACCCAAGACGAGGAGATCAACGAATTATCCGTCAATGATAGTCGGGTCGTGATTACGAAAGACGCCGATTTCGTCAACTCTTTCTGGCTCTCCGGTAAACCGCGCAAGCTCCTGCTCATCTCGACCGGCAATATCACGAACGCCGAACTCGAAGACATATTCGTTCCGCAGATATCGGCGATTACAACGGCTTTCGAGACATACGACTATCTTGAGCTAACGCGAACCAACCTCATCTTTCACTCCTGACTCCGTATTGACCCTGCGTCGGTCTTTGAACCGGCCTGATCTGTACCGTAGACCGTCGCGAAAAGCCCGACCCCACCAGGATCGCCTGCCAGCCCCGGATAGCGTGCGAATCTCTCGCAGAGCTGGCACGAGCCATGCGGGCCGAAGACATTCCCGCTAACAGCGGTGTGCTGGAGGTCCCGGGCGTCGCCGAAGGTCGCGAGCCGCCTGGAGTCTGAGTTTCCCAAGCTGAAAGAGGCGGCCCGGGCTACATCGCTCGGTCTGCGCCTCCGCCAGCGCCGGCTGCTATACCCGCGCCGGAGGGGAACCCCGAGAGCTGGCTCTGCGAACGCCGCCGTCAGATGATGCGGCGGCGGATGGCGGCCGAGGTGCGCTCGACGGCCACGACGACCAGGAAGATCACGATGATTATCGTCAGGGCTTCGTCGTAGCGCATGAGCTCCATCGAGGTGGTCAGCTCCACCCCTATGCCCCCGGCCCCGACCAGGCCGAGCACCACCGCGGAGCGGGTCGCGGACTCCAGGGCGAAGAGCGTGGTGGCGACGAACGACGGGAAGGCCGCGGGCACCACGGAGCCGAAGACCACGGCCAGCGGAGACGCCCCGGTGAGCCTCAGGGACTCGATGGGCTTGGGGTCCAGCTCCTCTATCCTCTCGGAGAAGAACCGGCCGCAGAAGCCCATGGCGTCGACCGTGAGGGCCAGGATGCCCGCTGGCGGCCCCAGGCCCACGGCCACGATAAAGACCAGGGCCCAGACCAGGTCCGGTATGGCCCGCAGGAACGCGATAAAGGTGCGCGTTACGTAGTAGACGACCGGGTGCGGGCTGAAGTTTCTGGCGGCCAGCAACGCCAGCGGCAGGCTCAGCAAGGAGCCCAGCGCCGTGCCGATGAGCGCCATCTGGAAGGTCTCCACGGTGGCTGCGCCCACGGCCGGCAGGCGTTCGGTCTCCGGCGGCAACGCCCGCGCAAAGAAGTCCAATAGGTTCGCAAACCCACCGGAGAAGGTGCCCGGGGAGAAGCCGCTGCTGGCGAACGCGCTGACGAACAGGCCCAGCGCGATCACCCAGGCGAGCCACGTCAGGAGCGACGGGCGTTCCAGGCGCGGCGGCACGCCGTGCTTGTCGTCCTGTTTCCCGGGGGACTCGCCGCCCACGAACCAGCCTATCCTTCTGTTCCGGAACCCGGCAGCGCGCCGGACGCCGGGACCTCGTCGTCCTCGTACAGGACGTTGAGGTCACCGGCCGAGAAGCCCGAGGCCGGGCCGTCGAGCACGATGCGCCCGGCCTTGAGGGCGAGCAGGCGGTCGCCGAACTCCAGCGCCAGCTCCGGCTGGTGGAGGATGCACACTACGGTGAGCCCGCGCTCGCGTCCGATCTCCCACAGCAGCTCCATAACCTCTCGTCCCGCCCGGGGGTCCAGGCTCGCCACCGGCTCGTCGGCCAGGATCAGGCTCGGGTCCTGCATGAGCATCCGGGCCATGGCGACCCGTTGCTGCTGCCCGCCGGAGAGGGTCGAGACGCGCCGACGGGCGAAGCCCTCGACACCCACGCGCTCCATGCAAGCGAACGCCCGGTCGCGCTCTTCCTCCGGGGCGGTGGCCGGAAACCACCACCAGGGTCCGTCGCTGCGGCCGAGACCGCCCTGCAGGACAGCGCGGAAGACGCTCAGGTTCTCGACGAGCCCGAACCCCTGGGAGACATAGCCTACCCGCCGCCACAGGGACCGCAGCTTCCTGCGGCCCGCCGTCCGGCCCGCGGAGGACACCCGCACGTCCCCGATGCGGACCTCGCCGGAGGTCGGGGTTTCGAGGCCCACCAGGCAGCGCAGCAGGGTGGACTTCCCGGAGCCGTTGTGGCCCAGGACCATGACCCCCTCTCCCCGCTCGACCTTGAAGCTCACGTCGTCCAGCGCCACGGTGCCGCCCGGAAAGCGTTTGGTCAGCCCCTGGACGCCCAGGGACTCGGCCCGGCTCCCGGTTCTCTCTCGGGCTTTCACGTACCGCTTACTCCGGGGCTTCGGAGAAGTCGTCTATGCCCATCGAGCGGTAGGCGTCCCGGATGGGGTCGTAGTCCGAGTCCTCGGCCTCGACCATCTCGGACTCCGAGTACCGCTCCTGCATGTCCTCGTCGCCGGTGACGAGGATAGACTCTATGAGCGCGTCCTGATTCTCTATAAACCGCTCTTTCACCTCGTCGGCGAACTCTTCACCCAGCTCGGGGTTCGTCACGAACACGTCGTTGGGCAGGTCTGGCCCCTCCTTGACCAGCACCAGGTTCTCGTGGTCGTACTCTTCCTGGATCGTCTCCCAGTCCCGGAGGCCGCCGCCCCAGGCGTCGACCTCGCCGTTGACGTAGGCCTGCACGTAGGCGTCCCCGAGCATCTTGACCTCCAGGTCCTCGTTCGGGTCTATCCCCGAGTCTACGAGGATGGAGGTCGGCCCAATGTGCCCGCTGGTCGAACCCACGTCTTTCATCGCCATCGTCACGCCCTGGAGATCCTCCATGACCTCCACGCCGCGATCGGCCCGTCCGGCGATGACGGTCCTGTAGCCGGGACGGGTGAGGCCGACGGCCGGTATCACGTCTGCCCCGGAGCGCAGCGCGACGTACTCCGCCGGGCCGGTGAGGACCAGGTCTACCTGATCCGACTGCAGAGCGACCGCGGCCGCCGAGCGGCTGCTGACCGCGAAGAACTCGACCTCCGCGCCCAGCACCTCCTCCAGTTCCTCCCGGAAGGGCTCGAACTCGCGCCGGAGCTGCTCCATGCCCTCGGTCCCGGTATCCGTGAACCGCACGACCTCGGGGATCGCGCCCTCCTCACCCTCGGCTTCCGCCGCCCCGCCCCCATCAGACCCGCCACAGGCGGTGAGCCCGGCGGCCACAGCTACCGCCAGGATCGAGCACAGCCAGACTCGCACGACTTTCCTCAAGGTCCCTCCAAAAACGTTGCGATCACTAACTCCAGGCATAAAGAGCCTAGCAAGCGGGGCCCGCAAGCGTGTAAATGCGAGGCAAAATCTTGTTTAAATTCGGGTTAATTGCCCGACCCGCTGGTGAAGCGCTGGCGGTTTAACCGGCTTTTTACCTGCATTTTACGCCGTTTTTACAATACGGCCGGGTCTCGACCCGGCCGCCGGGCTATTCTTCGAGAAGCTTGTTTGGCCACCCCATACTGTATGATGACCGCCGGCCGGGTCGAGAAACGAGGAGGAGTCCGATGCCGGAAAACCCGAGGCTGCTAGCGCTCCCCGGACCGAGCAGCAGATGACGGACCAGCCCGCCGGCAAGGACCAGAGGCGTGGCGACCTGCGCGAGCTGTTCTGGCTCTTCACCAAGCTCGGCTTTATAGCTTTCGGGGGTCCGGCGGCGCACATAGCCATGATGCGCGACGAGGTGGTCGTGCGGCGCCGGTGGCTGACCGAGCAGGAGTTCCTGGACCTCGTGGGCATCACCAACCTGATCCCGGGCCCGAACTCGACCCAGATGGGGATACACGTGGGCCGCGTCCGGGCCGGCTGGCGGGGCCTTATCGTGGCCGGGGTCTGTTTTATCGTGCCGGCGGCGCTCATCACGCTGGCGCTGGCCGTGCTCTACGTGGAGTACGGCAGCACCCCGCAGGGCGAGCAGATCATGTACGGCATAGCCCCGGTAATCATCGCGATCATCATCCAGGCGTTGTGGGGGTTTTTCCGGACAGCCGTGAAGGACTGGCTGACCGCCGGGGTCGGCGTGGCGGCTTTCCTGCTCTACTTCCTGGCCGGCGTGCCGGAGATACCCCTGCTCCTGGGCGGGGCGCTCACGGTGTTTCTCGTGGGCACCGTCAGGTGGAGCAACCCGGCGGCCGTGCTGCCGCCCCTGCTGCCCGTGGGCCTGGTCAGCCTGCTGCCGGCGGTACCGCCAACAGCCTTTGTCTTCCTGACCTTCCTCAAGATAGGCTCGGTCCTGTTCGGCAGCGGGTACGTGCTGCTGGCGTTTCTGCGCTCCAACTTCGTCGACACCGGCCTGCTCACCGACCAGCAGATCCTGGACGCCGTAGCGGTGGGCCAGTTTACCCCGGGGCCGGTCTTTACCGCTGCAACCTTCGTCGGCTACCTCATGGAAGGCGTTTCCGGGGCCGCCGCCGCAACCTTCGGCATCTTTATCCCCGCCTTCGTCTTCGTAGCCCTCATCAGCCCGTTCATCCCGCGGCTGCGCAGCTCCCCGGCGGCCGCCAACCTCCTCGACGGGGTAAACGTCGCGGCGCTGGCGTTGATGGCCGCCGTAACCCTTCAGCTCGGCCTGGAGGCCGTCGTCGACCCGCTCACGGCGATACTCGCCCTCGGGGCCCTCCTGCTCCTGCTCCGCTTCAACCTCAACTCGGCGTGGCTGGTCTTGGGCGGGGGCCTGGTGGCCCTGGCTTCACAGTACCCGGTGGGCTGAACGCGCCATCGGCTCCCCGCCTCACCCCCCGCGAGTTCCGGCATACGAGGAGACAAAACCCCGCCGATGTACAGGGCTTGCCTGCGGATCAGCGGGGTTCCGAGTGGCGGGACCCGGATTCGAACCGGGGACACCATGATTTTCAGTCATGTGCTCTACCAACTGAGCTATCCCGCCGCGCGCCGGGCGCGAAGCACCAACTCGACGCTCGCTCCGGCAGATTCTAGAGTACGAGGCCCGAGCTATCAAGCACCCGGAATGGGAGCCGCCCGAAGCCCGAGCCAGCCCGCGCTACCCGGCTTTCGCGAAGCGCTGCAACTCGAAGGCGGACTCGATCATCTCTTTGGGCAAAGCGCCCATTACGGCTTTCGGCTGCTCCCCCGGCTCGAAGAATGCGATGGTCGGGATGCTCCGGATGCCGAACTGGCCCGCCAGCTCGGTCTCCGCGTCCACGTCCACCTTGACCACCTTCATGGCGTTCTCGTACTCTTCGGCCAGGCGGTCCATAACCGGCGCGACCTGCCGGCACGGCGCGCACCACGCGGCCCAGAAATCTACCAGCACCGGAACCTCAGACTTCAAAACCTCTTCTTCAAACGTCTCGCCCGTGACCGCTATGGGCTCGGCCATCGCTCTTACCTCCGAATAAACACTATGTCGTTATCTAGTATAGCTCTGGTATCAAGAAGCCCGGGCTTCCAGGACGGCGAGCGCGAAGCCGACGGCGGCGGTAAGGGCCAGTACGATAGAGGGACCGGGGGCGTAGGGGATCAGGGAGGTCAGGCTGGCGGCTGCCGAGAAGAGGCACAACAGAGAGGCCACCACCAGCAGCACGACGGTGGTTCTCTTCGCGCGCAGGGCGACGCGTTCCCGTCCCATCTGTGCGATGAGCGCGTCCACGCTCTCCGCCCGCTCCTGCTTCCGCTTCATAGGCACCCCCGTGCAAGCGCTGGCTGGCACTTGCATCATACCCTGATGGAAAGCTTGCGAAAACGACCGGAGAGCGCGTGGTGAAAAGAGCGGGAGCGACGGGACTCGAACCCGCGGCCTCCGGCGTGACAGGCCGGCGTTCTAACCAACTGAACTACGCCCCCGCGTAGGGCGAAAAAGAG
Organism: Actinomycetota bacterium; assembly: GCA_004563715.1. GTDB lineage: Bacteria > Actinomycetota > Rubrobacteria > Rubrobacterales > Rubrobacteraceae > SIRX01. The sequence continues at coordinate 9,468 of SIRX01000082.1, forward strand.
TTTAGCAGACGCCCAAGAGGATTTCTAACGCACGTCTGCTACAAGTGGTCGGTGCTGGAGGACTGGAGCGTTGCGATACGCCACGAAGCCAGATCCCTCGGCGCACGGCCCTATCCGGCCTGCTGGCCGACACCCGGTCCGATAGGCAGCCCTAACAGGTTCCAGGCCACAAACAGGAGGGTCCAGGTGATCAGGAAGAACACTGGGCGGATTCAACTGGTCGTCGCAACGTTTGTGCTTGCCAGTGAGTCTAACCGCTCTTGGAAGGCTTCGGCGGGAGTCTTCCAGTCCAGCGTTTTCCGAGGCCTGCAGTTCAGTGTCCTGGCTACCG
>SIRX01000083.1 GCA_004563715.1 Actinomycetota bacterium
GTTCGTCGGAGCGTCTGGATGAGGCGGCCGCTGGCGCGGGCGGGCCCGTAAGCCAGGTCCACCGCCCGGATGCCGCCCTCCGCCAGCGAACCGGCCACCCGCGGCAGCCGGCCGGGGTCGTCCAACCGGACGGCGGCTATAACGCCCCGGTCCCTGAGTTCGTCCGCAAGCTCTGGTCTCCGCACCCGGTTTCCTTACCCTCGGTTCCGCGTCCGAGAGTATTGTGGGACAGCCGCCTGACGCCCCGGTGAACGGCAGATGAAGAAATCTTCACACTCGGGCCGGCCCGGGCTGACCGGGCTGGCGGCGGGCGGGAACTCTAGCTTTCGGCGAACTTGTAGCCTATGCCGCGCACGGTCTGGATGTAGCGGGGGTTCTTCCGGTCGGGCTCTATTTTCTTGCGGACGCGCTGGACGTGCACGTCCACGGCGCGCACGTCGCCATAGAAGTCCCCGTCCCAGAGCTGCTGCATGATCTGCTCCCGGCTGCGCACCCAGCCCGGGTGGGCGGCGAGGAAGGCGAGGATCTCGAACTCGGTGGCGGTGAGGTCCACGCGCGAGCCGCCGGACCACACCTGCCTGCGGGAGAGGTCTACGGTGAGGCCGGGGAACTCGTACTGCACGTTGGCGTTGCGCGCGTCCATCCGGCGGCGGCGCAGGTTCGCCCGGACCCGGCTCACCACCTCGGCGGGGCTCGCCGGCTTGGTGACGTAGTCGTCGGCGCCCACTTCGAGGCCCACGACCACGTTGCGCTCGCCCTCGCGCGCCGTCAGCATTATTATCGGGACGTCGCTCGACCGGCGGAACTCCTGGCACAGGGTGATGCCGTCGATGTCCGGGAGCATTATGTCGAGCAGGATCAGGTCCAGCGCCCCCCCGGCGTGGAAGCTCTCCAGGGCTTGCTCCCCGTCTCCGACCGCGCGGACGTCCATCCCCTCGCGTTCGAGGGCGATCTCCAGGATGTCCCTTACGGCGGGGTCGTCTTCAACGATCATTATGCTGGGCATCTGAGGCATCCTCCGGTAGCTCTACTCTGAACGTCGTCCCGATTCCCTCCCGGGACCGGACGGAGATGCTTCCCCCCATGCGCTCGGTCAGCTCCCGGGATATGGGGAGGCCCAGGCCGAAGCCCTCCGAGCTTCCCCGGCCCCGGTAGAACCTCTCGAAAACGTGGGGGAGGTCCGCCGGGCTTATCCCGACGCCCTCGTCCTGCACGGTGACGGCCCCGCCGCCCGCGTGCCCGTCCGCCTGCCCGCCCGCGACCACCCTTATGTCGCCGCCGCGGCTGGAGTGCTTGACGGCGTTGCTCAGCAGGACCAGGAGCACCTCCTGGAGCCACTCGGGATCCGCTTCGACCAGGGTCTCCTCGCCTTCCACGAGGAGGCTCAAACCGGCGCTCTCCGCCAGAGGCTCCATCACCTCGGCGGCGCGCCGCCCCGCCGCCAGCAGGTCCACCGCTTCCAGCTCGGGCTCCCGCAGGTCCCAACCGACCCGCGACAGGCGCAGCAGGGCGTCCGACAGCCGCTGCATCCGGCGTCCCTCGGTGAAGATGTGATCCAGCAGCCGGCGGCGCATGGCGGGGTGCTCGTCTTCCCCGGTCGCCAGCAGCTCCGCGGCCCCCATTATGGCCATCGTGGGCGTCCGGAGCTGGTGGGCGGCGTTGGCGAGGAACCGCTGCTGGCTGGCCTCCAGCCGGTGTCCCTCCGAGAGGTCCTGCATCACCACCAGCACGTTGTCCGGGCCGTTGTCGGTCAGGTGCTCCAGCTTGACCCGCAGGTAGCTCTCCCCGTAGCGCACTCGGGCCTCCATGCTCTCCCCGTCGCGGGCGCAGCGGGACACCGCCGTGGGGAGGTGGAAATCCTCCCACAGCTCCGGCAGCGGCTCGGGGACACCGTCGGGGGTTCCGGGACCGGAAAGGCCGAGCATGGCGCGGGCTGCCGGGTTGGCGAACGCCACGCGGCCTCCCGCCCCGGCTACCATCACGCCCTCGCCCAGGTTGTCCAGGATGGTGCTGAGGTTCTTCCGGGCCATCTCGGCCTCGGCGTGGGCCGCCCGCGTCCGGGCCAGTAGCCGCTCCCGCTCCCTTTCGGCCTCCTTGCGCCCGGTGACGTTGCTCTGTACCCCGACGAAGCTGGCCAGGCGTCCCTCCTCGTCGTACACCGGCGAGACGCTCAGCTCGTTCCAGAACAGCGTGCCGTCCTTGCGGTAGTTGCGCAGCACCACTTGGCACTCCCGGCCCTCGCGGACCGCCGCCCGGAGCTCGTCCAGGGCCGGCTGGTCCCGGTCCGCGCCCTGCAGAAAGCGGCAGTTGTACCCGAGCACCTCCTCCGGGCCGTAGCCGGTCATGGCCTCGAAGGCGGGGTTGGCGTAGATGATGGGGTTGTCCCGCTGCCGGGGGTCGGTTATGACGATGCCGCTGGAGCTGGCCCTCATAGCCCGGTCGCGGAGGCCCAGCGCCTCGTCCCTCAGCTTTAACGCCGTGATCTCCTCGTGCGCGACGACCGCCCGCGGCGGGCCGGGCCGGGGCAGCCGCGTCACCTTGCCCGCGTACCAGCTCCGCCGCGCCGGAGAGTGGCAGGGGTAATCCAGCCTGAACTCGCCGCGCTCGCCGGCCAGCACGGCGCGCAGGCCCTCTGCGAAGGCGGCGGCGTACCCGGACTCCTTGCCGAAGGCCGCGTCGCAGACCGCGAAGTAGTTGGCCCCCTCCGACACGTTGCGTATGGCCCCGTTGGCGTCGGCGAAGCTCCTCCAGGACCGGTTCACCAGCAGGATGGTCCCGGCCTCGTCGACTATGGCGATGTGCGCCGAGAGGCTGTCGAGCGTCGCGCGCGCGAAAAGCTCGGAGTCTCCTACAGCCATTCGTTTGCCCCAGCCAAAAGGTCGCCCACCACGTTGCCCCGATATTAGCATGGCATGGTCCCCGCCGCGCTGGTGTCCGGCGGGCCGGCCCACACCCCGCAGACGGTGCCGGTGCCCGGTGGGATGGGTGGGGAAAGGAAGAGGGTGTTGGGTGGACACCGGCTCGTCTGAATTACCGATGATTATGTAGGCTCTCTGTGAATTGCCCGCAACGGTTTTATGAAGAGTTGGTAACAATCCGCCAAACTTCAGACCCATAAAACCTTATGTTCGCCGGTTTACGTGAATAAAAAGGCGCCCCCGGAAGGGCGCCCTTGACAACTTGATCTTAT
>SIRX01000084.1 GCA_004563715.1 Actinomycetota bacterium
TTGCTACCCCGATCGTGGGCCGGAGCTTCTTGAGGGCGGCTACAAGCTCGGGGTCGCCGGCCATCATGGCCGAGCGGTAGCCGGTCATGCCGCTCCGTTTGGAGAGAGAGCAGAACGCCAGGGTCCGCTCCTTCGTCACCTCCAGGATTGACGGTGGCGGCTCACCGGAGTAGACCTCGTTGTAGCACTCGTCGGAGAACAGCAGGATGTCGTGTTCCCGGCAGAACTCCGCGACCCTCTCCAGGTACGCGTAGGTGGCCGGCGCGCCGGTCGGGTTGTGGGGGTAGTTGATCCAGAGTATCCGCGTCCGGTCGGGGTCCACCGCCTCCGGCGGCAGCAGAAAACCGTCTTTCTCCGTGAGCTTTACCGGCAGCGCCTCGCCCCCGGCGAAGAGCGTCCCCCGTTCGTAGACCGGATATCCTGGTGTGCCGTAGGCTACGCCCCGCCGTTCGTGCGACGGGTGCACGAAAGCCAGCGGCGCGTGGAAGATCGCCTCCTTGGAGCCCGTGGCGGGCAGCACCTCAATTGCCGGGTCGAGCGCAACACCGTGACGCCGCGCAGCCCAGCCACAGAAGGCTTCCCGCAGCCGGGCCTTTCCCGCGGCGCTCGGGTACTGGCTGACTTCCGGCACAGCCTCCCGGAGCGCCCGGCGGATAAGGGGGGCCGTCGGCTCGCGGGGGTCGCCGGCCCCGAAGTCGAAGAGCGTCGCGCCGCGCTCCTCCAACCTGTGCCGCCGCTCGTCCAACGCGAGCAGCGGGTACGCGCCGCCCGCTTCCAATACGGGGTTCAGGGTCAAGGGCCGGTTCTTCAGGTGTCTTGTCGCGCCGGGGTCCGTCAAGGAGTATATTCTCCCTACCTGGTTCCAATTGCCGGGGCCAGAATATAGCATGCTGAGGGATCGCGAGGAGGTACGTTTTGGAAGAGTTCCACTACGAGGAGGGCGGCCTCTGCTGCGAGGAGGTCCCGCTCTCCGAGATAGCCCGGGGCGCCGGGACCCCGACCTACGTCTACAGCCACGCCGCCCTGGAGAGGGCCTACCGGGAGCTGGACGAGGCTTTTGCGGGCCTGGACCATCTCGTCTGCTACGCGGTCAAGGCCAACGGCAACCTGGCCGTCCTGCGGGCGCTGGCGTCCTTCGGGGCCGGCGCCGACATCGTCTCCAGCGGCGAGCTCTACCGGGTGATGCGGGCGGGCTTCGACCCGAAGAAGGTCGTCTTCGCCGGGGTCGGCAAGACGGAGGACGAGCTCCTGGCGGGCCTCGGGGAGCGGATACTGCTCTTCAACGTCGAGTCGGCTCCCGAGCTGGAGCGCCTCGACCGGCTCGCCGCCCGGCACGGCAAGCGCGCCCGCGTCGCCCTGCGCGTCAACCCGGACGTGGACGCCGAGACCCACGAGCATATAACCACCGGCCGGGAACAGGACAAGTTCGGCCTCTCGGTGGACGAAGCCCTCGCGCTCGCCGGCAGGGTAGAGGACTTCCGGTGCATAGACCTGATCGGGGTCCACCAGCACATCGGCTCCCAGATCACGAAGCTCGCCCCCTACGTCGAGTCGGTCGAGAAGAGCGCCGGCCTCGTCGAGGAGCTGCAGCGCCGCGGCTTCGACATCAAGTACTTCAACATAGGCGGCGGCCTCGGTATCCGCTACAAAGACGAGGAAACGCCCACCCCCGCTGGGCTGGTGGACGCCATCTGGCCGGCGCTCGAAGCCACCGGCACCAAAATACTCTGCGAGATGGGCCGCTACATAACCGGCAACGCCGGAGCCCTGGTCACCAGCGTCGTGTACCGCAAAAAGAGCGGTGACAAGAGCTTTATCGTCGCCGATGCGGGCATGAATGATCTTCTCCGCCCGAGCCTCTACGGCGCCCACCACGAGATACTGCCCGTAAACGAGAATGGCAGCACGGCTCCCGCCGACCTCGTCGGCCCCGTCTGCGAGAGCGGCGACTACCTGGCCCGGGACCGGCAGTTGCCGGACGCGGCCGAGGACGACCTGCTCGCGGTGATGAGCGCCGGGGCTTACGGCTTCTCGATGGCCTCCAACTACAACTCTCGTCGCCGCCCGGCCGAGGTACTGGTGCGCGGCGACCGCTGGGCCGTTGTCCGCGAGCGGGAGAACTACGCGGACCTCATAAAAGGCGAGCTGGTACCGGCTTTCCTGTAGAGGGACGCGCAAACCCGATTCTGCCGGCTTGCCGGACGCCGACTATCCTCGCGGCCCGGCTGCTGCCAGGCCCGGCCGGGCATCTCCAGAGACCGGGCCTGCCGGGTGAGATCAGCGGCGTCCGCGGTGGTTGACGAGCAGCGGGGAGAGCCCGGGCCGCCGCTTCGAGAGCCCTTCGTCTATCGAGAGGACCTTGGCTGCCGGACTGAACAGGATTACCAGCGACAGGAGGGCCACGAGCAGGTTTATGGTCAGAAACTCGGGCGAACCCAGGCCGGAGCCGAGGCCCACGCCGCCCTGGGAGAGGAATATGGCGGTGCCCTGTACCACGCTGCCCAGCGCCGCCAGGTTGGTCAATAGACCCAGGATCAGGGCTACGCCCAGAGCCAGCTCCCCGAACCGCACCAGCTGGGCGACTAACTCCGCGTTCGGGACTACGAAGCCCTCCATGAAGTTCTGGAAGAAAGGCGGAGCTTGTGAGATAAACCCACCAGCCTCCAGGCTGGTGACGAACTGCTGCGGGAAATCGGGGTTGAGGAGTTTCTCGACGCCGCCGTTCAACCACACGGCTCCCACCAAGATCCGTACCCACGTCATGGCCCGCACCTGGAGCACCTCCTCGGGAGTTCGCTGCCACCCGTTGTTAGTATACGCCCGGCGGCGTGCCGGGAGAGACTGAACCGCTGTCTCCTGATATACGTATATTAGGTTAAGCTCGTAAACGATACAGTTGTCGAGGAGGACGTCTTGGAGGAGAGAATCTCGCGTAGCAGGTTTATCCGGCTCGGGGCCGCAGTAGGGGTTACCACGGCGGGGGCCTCGGTGGTTGCGGCGTGCGGGGGCGCCGAAGAGGAAGGCGACACCGACCCGCCGGAAGAAAACGGAGGCGCCCCCGAAGAGGAGACGAACGGCTCAGACGGTGAGGTAATAGCCCAGGCTTCGGACGTCGCCGAGAACTCGGCCACGACGTTTACCGACTCCGGGGACCCGGCCGTGCTGGTACACCTCCCGGGCGGGGACTTCGTCGCCTACTCGGCCGTCTGCACCCACCAGCAATGCGAGGTCTCCTACCAGCCGGAGTCCAGCGAGCTGGCCTGCCCCTGCCACGGTTCTATCTTCGACCCGGCCTCCGGCGGCCAGGTGCTGAACGGTCCCGCCGAGCAGCCTCTGCCCGAGATCCCGATTCAGGTCCAGGACGGCCAGATACAGAGAGCCTGAGCCGTTCGCGGCACGCCTCAGACCCGGGCCGATGGCTGACGGCTGAGAGCTAAAGTAGAATGCGGGTCATGGACCCCGGCGAGGAACGCATCGGAATAAAGGGGGCGGCCGCGGTCCTGGGCCGCCCGGTAGAAGCGGTCCGGGGCTTTGTAGAATCCGGACGCCTCGCCGCCGAGCCTGCTCCGGAGGGAACCTACACCCTGCGGCTCTCCGACGTGGAAGCCCTGGCCCGCGAGCTGGAGGTCGAGGAGACCGAGGAAGAGGTCTTCGAGGGCGAGGTGGTGGGGGACGAGACCCCCGGAGGCTCCCGTCTGCCGGCCGTGCCGTTCGAGCGCTACGAACGCCTGCTCCAGCAAGGCCAGGACTACAAGACCCGGCTCGAAGAGCGCAACCGCCAGATGCAGGAGATCCGAGAGGAACGCGACGCCGCCCGGGTCGAGATAGACCGCCTCTGGTCCGAGATCGAACGCCTCAACCTCATCGAGTTCCAGCGCGAGCTCCAGGAGAAAACTATCTCCACCCTCGAAGAAGAGAAGGCCAACCTCGAAGCCGAACGCGAGCGCCTGGCCGGAGAACGCCTGAAGCTCCTGGAAGAGAAGTCCGCCCTCGCCGAAGAGCGCACCCGCCTCGAAGCCGAACTGAAGGTCCTCAAGAACCGCGGCTTCTTCTCCCGCCTCTTCGGCGAGTAGTATCCGGCTGAGGGGTCTTTTCCCGTGGCCCTCAGCCGCTCGAAGTAGCCGACCTCAGGGCCTCCTACAGATAGAATATTGCACATACCTTTCAAAACTTTCAGTAAATATTGAAATAAATAAAACAATAGGTTAGAGTGGTGGCATGGACGCGGCGAAGCTGGAGTACATAGAGGAGTTCGGGCTCTTCTTCGAGCGGGTGGGGGGCTCGCGGATGCTGGGGCGGGTGTTGGGGGCGCTCATGATCTCCGAGCCGCCCGAGCTTTCGGCACAGGGGCTGGCTGAGGTTCTGGGGGCCAGTCGCGGTTCGATCAGCACTGCGACGCGCACGCTGGAGCGGATGGGCATGGTCCAGCGTTTCACCCGGCCCGGCGAGCGGCGTGACTACTTCCGGGTCCGGCCGCAAGCCTGGGAGGAGAGTATCCGGCAGCGGACCCACGAGATCTCCGCGTTCATCGCGCTGGCGGAGAAGGGCCTCTCCCTCCTCGACCCGGAGACCCCGGACGCCCGCGAGAGCCTCGAAGAGATGCGCGACTTCTACGCCTTCTGGGAGAAGCAGATCGGCCACTTCCTGGAGCTCTGGGAGCAGGAGAAGCGGGAGCGGGCGATGGACGAGTAGGGCGGGACGAGCGTTCGAGGGTAGATCCGTACCGGAAAGGAGCGTCCATGTGCGCGGTAATCTATACCGAGGACCTGACCAAGACCTACGGCAAAGCCCGCGGCATCCGGGACGTGAACCTGACCGTGGAGGAAGGTGAGGTCTTCGGGTTCCTGGGGCCCAACGGGGCCGGCAAGACCACCGCCATCCGGGTGCTGATGAACTTCCTGCGGCCCACGAGCGGGCGGGCCGAGGTCTTCGGCCGGGACACGGTAAAGCACAGCGTCGAGATCCGCTCCGCCGTCGGCAACCTGCCCGGCGAGTTCGCCCTGGAGGACAAGATGACCGGCGAGCGGCTATTGAAGTTCTTCGCCCGGCTGCGGGGCGTCAAGGACCTGGGTTACGCCCGCGAGCTGGCCGGGCGGCTCGGCGCGGACCTGACCCGACCCATGCGCCGCCTGTCCAGGGGCAACAAGCAGAAGATAGGGCTCATACAGGCCATGTTCCACCGGCCGCCGCTCTTGATCCTCGACGAGCCGACCGGCGGCCTCGACCCGCTGGTGCAGGAGGAGTTCCTGAGGATCATCGGCGAGGTGCGCGGGGAGGGCCGGACGGTCTTCTTCTCCTCGCACGTCCTGTCGGAGGTGGAGCGGGTGTGCGACCGGGTGGGGATCATCCGGGAGGGCGAGCTGGTGGATGTGGAGCCTACGGACAACCTGGTAAACAAGTCCTTCCGGCACGTGCGGCTCGTCTTCGAGAAGCCCGTGGACCCCGGCCCGTTCCGCGCGCTGAACGGGGTCGAGAACCTGTGCGCCGAGGGACCGGAGCTGAGGTTCACCCTCTACGACGACCTGGACCGGATGGTCAAGCTGGCCGCGCAGCACCGGCTGGTAAACATGGAGTACGAGCGTCCGAGCCTGGAGGAGATCTTCCTGACCTACTACGGCGCTTCGGAAGAGGAGGACCGCGATGGGTGAGCTGGCACTGCGCAAGCCGTCGGGGACGCTGGTGGCGCTGGTGGCGCACACGCTGCGGCTCCAGCTCAAGAGCGCTCTCATCTGGGGCGGGGTGCTGGGAGCCTACGCCGCCGCGATGGTGGCGTCCTACCTCTCCTTCGGGGACCCGCAGCAGATGGAGCAGATCATGGCTGCCTACCCGCCGGAGCTCCTGGAGGCGTTCGGCATCACCGACATGAGCACGATAGAAGGCTACCTGGCCGGGCAGGTATTCAACCTCGCCCCGCTCGCGCTGGCCTTCTTCCCGATCCTGGCCCTCTCGGCGGCGATCGCCGGCTCCGAGGAGCGCGGCACGATAGACGTGTTGCTCGGGAACCCCGTACCGCGCTGGCAGCTTGTCGTCGGGAGCTTCGTCGCGACCGCCGTATCCCTGCTGCTAATCGTCTTCATAATGGGCGCGATGATGTACGGGACGGCGGTCCTCGCGGATACCGAGCTGGGCTTCGTGGCGAGCGTCGAGGGGGTGTTGAACCTGTGGCCGATCTCGCTCTTCTTCGGCGGGCTGGCCCTCCTCTGCTCGGCCGTCTTCCACCGCCGGGCCCTCGCTATCGCCGTCCCCGGCCTCGTCCTCCTCGCGATGTACCTGGCCGACACCCTGGGCCGCGTCTCCGAGGACCTCGAGGTCTACCGGGACTTCTCCGTCTTCTACTACTACGCGCCGGAGGGCTCGGCCATAACCGACGGCATAGACTGGGCGTCTTTCTTCGGGATCACGGGCTTGGCGATCCTGTTCGCGCTGTTCGCCGTCCTCGTGTTCCGGCGGCGGGACATCTACACGTAACAGACCGGCGGTAGGGGGCGGTAGCGCTACCGCCCCCTACCGCCGAGGGGATTTCTCGCCCGGGCGGTGCTAGAGTTTCCTTTCTATGGAGAGATCCCAGATAGCGCGGCTGCTGCTCAAGGCGCGGGGAATGGTCCTCTTTCGGAGGGTTCTGGCGCCGCCGCCGGCCCGGGACATGCTAGATCTACTCGGCCTCCTCGCTTCCGGGCGCACGGACACCGGAAAGCTGGCCGAGGTCTTCGGTCGATTGTGGGAAGGGCTGGCGCTGGACTCCGGAGATTTACTCGCCGACGCCTGGCAGTCGTACCTCCTGGGCCGCGTCCTGGACGACGAGAACCCCTTCAGCCTGGGCGCGGAACGTTCGGAGAGCTCGCCACGACTCACGGAGCAGGCGCGCCGGGACCTCCGCACGCTGCGCGAGCTGTTCGATCTGGATGGGCCGTACGTGCTGGCCCTGGTCGAGGAGGCTGTACCGGGGCTCGACATCTGGGTTCCCTGGACGGCGCCGGAACCGCCCGAGATAGACTCGCCGCGTCACGTCCTGGCCCGCAAGCTCGCGGCCGCCGGGGACTGGGGCGCCTGTGCCGGGCTCCTGGCCGATTACTACGCTGGCCGTGGTGCCGGACTTTTCGGGCGTCATTGGGCGTTCCGCTGGCGGGAAGGCGTGCTGTACCCTGTGACCAGGCCCGATCCGGTGCGCTTCACGGACCTGGTGGGTTACGAGCGCGAGCGCGAGCCGCTGCTGGAGAACACCCGGCGGTTTCTGGCGGGCCGTCCCGCCCACCACGCGCTGCTCTACGGCCTCCCGGGGACCGGCAAGTCCTCGACGATCAAAGCCCTGGCGAACGAGTTCGCCGGCGCGGGGCTGCGGCTGGTAGAGCTGGCCAAAGACGACCTCGGGGAGCTACCCTGGTTGCTAAACGCCCTCCGGGGCCGCGGCCTGTGCTTCGTGCTCTTTGTGGACGACCTCTCCTTCGAGGAGTACGAGGTAGAGTACAAGACTCTCAAAGCCCTGCTGGAAGGCAGCGTCGAGCAGCCGCCGGCCAACGTGCGCCTCTACGCCACCTCCAACCGGCGCAACATCATTCGAGAGCGGTTCTCCGACCGCGAGGAGAACGGCCTCGCCGACGACGTGCACGGCCGCGACACCATGCACGAGAAGCTCTCCCTGGCGGCCCGCTTCGGGCTGCGCCTGACCTTTCCGGCCCCGGACCAGGAGCGCTACCTGGAGATCGTGCGGGGGCTCGCGCGGGAGCGCGGCCTCGGCATCGCTGAAGAGGACCTGGACCGGCGCGCCCTGCTCTGGGACCGCTGGCACGCCGGCCGCTCCGGCAGGACCGCCCGCCAGTTCGTGGACGAGCTGGAAGCCGGGCTCCCGTAGGTTCTGCAGAAAAGCCTGCGGCGGCTCAGGACCGTGTGGGAGGAGGTTCGTTCAGGTCGAGCCAGTAGAGCTTGATCTGCCCGACAGCCCGGGTAAACTGCTCGAAGTCCACCGGCTTGCGGATGTAGCTGTTGGCCCCCAGGTCGTAGCTCTCGATAATGTCGCGCTCTTCCCGAGACGAGGTCAGAACCACGACCGGCGTCAGCCGGGTGTTTTCGCTGGCACGCATGCGGCGCAAGACACCCAGGCCGTCGATCTTCGGCAGCTTCAGGTCCAGCAGGATCAGGTCCGGCATCGCGTAGGGCTCTCTCTCCGCGTAGCGGCCAGTGCTGAACAGGAAGTCCAGCGCCTCGGCGCCGTCCCGGGCCACCACCACCTCCCGGGGCGCCACGTCTCACCTGAGCGCCCTGAGGGTGAGCAGCTCGTCGTCGGGATTGTCCTCTACCAGCAGGATGACTTTGTCTCTCACGCTACTCCGACCTGGATCTCTACTCCTGGTACCGTGTCCGAGCCTCTAGACCGCTACCTTACACACAGGATAGCCCGATAACCGGACGAATATGTACTCCAGACGACAAGTTTTTCCTTACAAGCGGGATAATAGTGCCTCCGAGGCCTTCTGGGGGCCGCTTCCCCGGTCCTCTAGGTGAGCGGGGAGAAAGAGGTGGGCCGGTTCTAGAAGGGGAAACCCCGGCCCACTCAGGCAGCGAACCGGCTACTTGGGAGGGGGGAGATAAGGCGCCGGCCACTCCATACAAGGATTATGCACTGGAAAACCGGAAGAAAAATCACTCAAATGAGTGATTTTTCGGCCCGCAACGAGATATAACCGCGAGAGACGGCCCGGGCTGCGGGTGCCAGGAGCCGTTTGCCGTAAGCTTTCTACCCGAATAGAATAAGCTGGCAGAAGAGCATAGGCGGGTTCTTGCTCTGGGGAGAGCCGCGGTGCATTCCCGGCAACGAAACTTTGGCAGAGGACATTTGATGAGCGTACCGATCAGGGTTCTGGTCGTGGAGGACTCCGAGAACGATACCCTGCTCCTGATGAGCGAGCTGCGCCGCGGCGGCTACAAACCCGTCTACAGGAGGGTGGACACCCCGGAAGACCTGGAGGCCGCGCTCGACGAGGAGGCCTGGGATCTCGTAGTCTCCGACCACTCCATGCCGGCCTTCAACTCGGCGGCGGCGCTGAAGCTCGTGCGGGAGAAAGGGTTCGAAGACCTGCCGTTTATTATCGTGAGCGGCCGTATCGGTGAGGACGTCGCGGTGGAGGCCATGAAGGCCGGCGCCCAGGATTACATAATGAAGGACAACCTCGCGCGGCTGATCTCCGCTATAGAACGGGAACTGCGGGAGGCCGAGACCCGACGCGAGCGGCGGCGGGCGGAGAAAGCCCTGGACGAGAGCCAGGAAAGGTTCCGGGCTCTCGTCCAGTACGCCTCCGACATCATCGCGATCCTCGACGTCGAAGGCCGGATAACCTACGAGAGCCCGGCGGTCGAGCGTATACTGGGCTACAAGCCTGAAGAAAGGATCGGCGAGAAGGCTTTCGACCTCATACACCCGGACGACGCCTCCAGGGTGGCGAAAGTTTTCTCCGAGCATCTGGGCGAGCCCGGCGTTCGGCAGACCGTAGAATACAGGGTCCGCGCCCGGGATGGTTCTTGGCACTATTTCGAGGCCATCGGCAACAACCTGCTTCACGATCCCAGTGTACGGGGCATCGTTATCAACTCCCGGGACGTTACCGAGCGCCGGCAGGCCGAGGAGAAGTACCGGGGGATCTTCGAGAACGCCGTCGAGGGCATCTTTCAGACGACGGTCGACGGTAAACTGCTGACGGCGAACCCGGCTATGGCCCGCATTTTGGGCTACGAGTCCCCGGAAGAACTGCTGGAAAAAATCTCGAATGTCGCGGATCAGCTCTACGCCGATCGCGCGCGCAGGAAGGAGTTTCAGCGGCTGACAAGGTTGCACGGCTCCATAACCGGCTTCGAGAGCGAGTTGATCCGCAAAGACGGGAGCGAGGTGGCGGTGTCCCTGTCCGCCCGCGCGCTCTACGACTCCGCCGGCGGTCTCGTGGGTTTCGAGGGTATGATGGAGGACATCACCGAGCGCAAGCGGGCCGACGAGGCGCTGCGCGAGATCCGGGAAGCCGAGCGCCGCCGGATCGCCCGCGACCTGCACGACGCGGTCCTCCAGGACCTCGTCTACACCCTGCAATCCATGCAGATAAGCCGGAGGCGGGCCGGTGACCACGGTCAGAACGAAGAGCTAGACCGGCAGATAGAATCTCTCCGGAGGGCGGTCGACGGGTTGCGGGACGCTATCTACGACCTGCGGCTGGAGGGGGCGCAGGAGCAGTCTCTGGTACGCTCGGTGGAGGCACTCGTGGACCTCAACCGCCAGATGGTCCCGGAGCGGGAGATAGAGCTGTCTCTCGAAGGATCACCCTCCGACTCTATCGCGGGCGGCGCGGCGCTGGAGATGGTGCGCATCGTTCAGGAGGCCCTCGCCAACGTCCGGCGTCACTCCGGGGCCCACCGGGTGACGATAACGCTCGGCGCCGATTCTAGCTGTGTCTGGGCGGAGGTCGTGGATGATGGGCGGGGCTTCGATGCGAGCTCTTCTCCGGGGGTGGGTATAGCCGGCATGAAAGAGCGCGCCCTGGCCCTCGGTGGAGAGTTGAAGATAGAGGGCCAGCCGGGAACGGGAACCCGGGTGCTCGTGCGGGTAGCCCGGGCTTCCGCCAGCAGCGGAGCCTCCGGCGACCGCGGAAACTGAACTGTTCTAATTCCCCTCTCGAGTTGTTATATTTGTCATGAGGGCAGCTCACCAAACGTAAAAACTTATTTCAAAAGGAAACAGGTGCGACAAATACTACTCGTTGAGGACCACACTTCCTTCCGGCAAACACTCGCGTTCCTCTTCGACCAGGAGCCGGACTTCGAGGTGTGCTTGCAGGCCGGCACGCTCGCCGAGGCTCGCCAGCTTCTTAAAAAAACGGGAAGCCGCGCGGAGGCTGGGGTTATCGACCTCTCCCTGCCAGATGGGGAGGGAGTCGAGTTGATCAAGGACCTCCGCGACACCAACCCGGAGTTTGCGGCCCTGGTGCTGACCGCGAGCCTGGACCGCGCGGAGTACGCCCGGGCCGTGGAGGCGGGGGCGGCGGGCGTGCTGCACAAGTCGGCGGATGTGGACGAGATCATCACCGCCGTTCGCCGGGTGGTAAACGGTGAAAGCCTGTTCACCACCAGTGAGCTCGTCGAGTTACTCCGCTTGGCCGGCCACACCCGGGAGCAGGAGCGTGAAGCCCGGTCGAACATCGAGAGGCTCACGCCCCGGGAGACGGAGGTCCTCAAAGCGCTGGCGGAAGGCTTGAGCAACAAGGAGATCGCCGAGAAGCTCTACATGAGCGTGGACACCGAGCGCACCCACATGATGAACATCCTCAACAAGCTCGGTGTCCACTCTCGGCTCCAGGCTCTACTGTTTGCCGCCCGCTACGGGGTGATCGAGCTCCGCTAGCTGGCCAGGAGGCCGACGCTAACCCGGCAGCAAGCTCCGGCCCATGAGGTGCTGGTCTACCTGCCGGGCCGCCTTGCGGCCCTCGGCGATAGCCGTGACGATCAGGTCCGCCCCGAGCCGGGCATCGCCGGCCACGAAGACGCCGGGCACGCTGGTGGCGAAGCCCTCCGGCGAGGCAATGGCCCCCCGCTCGCCGAAGTCCAGGTTCAGGTCCTCCAGCAGGCGGTCGCGCACCGGGCCGGTAAACCCGATGGCCAGCAGCACCAGGTCGGCGTCCATCTCGAACTCCGTACCTTCTTTGTGCAGTGTCTTGCCGTCCTCTGTCCGCTCGGTCTCGACGAGGTTTATCTTTTCGACGCGGCCGCCGGAGCCGGAGAAGCCCTTTACGCCGACGCTGAACTCTCGCTCGCCGCCCTCCTCGTGGGCCGGGTAGGTGTGCAGCACGAACGGCCAGTCCGGCCACTCCAGGGGGTCCGGGCTATCCGGGGGCTTGGGACCGTGGGTAATGACCCGCACCGAGGCGCAGCCCTCCCGGTTCGCGTTGCCCAGGCAGTCGGCGCTCGTGTCCCCGCCGCCCAGGATTATGACGTTCTTGCCTTTGGCCGTGATCTCCGCTTCCTCCACCGGCAACCCCGCTACCCGCCGGTTCTGCTGGCCCAGGTAGTCCATCGCCAGATGGATGCCGTCCAGCTCCCGGCCCGGCACGGGCAGGTCCCTGCCGGCCAGCGCTCCGACGGCGAGCACCACGGCGTCGTGGTCCCTCTGAAGCTCTTCGGCTGTGATGTCGTAGCCCACGTGGGTGTTGGGACGGAACTCGATGCCCTCCTGCTTCATGATGCCCACCCGCCGCTCGACGACCCACTTCTCGATCTTGAAGTCCGGGATGCCGTACATCAGGAGCCCGCCGATGCGGTCGCTCTTCTCGAAGACGGTTACCGTGTGGCCGGCCCAGTTGAGCTGCTGGGCGGCGGCCAGTCCTGCGGGGCCGCTGCCCACCACGGCCACCTTCTTGCCGGTCCTTATCTCCGGCGGCGGGGGCTTGGGAACGACCCAGCCCTCCTCGAAGGCCCGGTTGATGATCTGGAGCTCTATCTCCTTGATCGTCACGGGGTCGTCGTTTATGGCGAGCACGCACGCCGCCTCGCACGGCGCTGGGCAGAGCATTCCGGTGAACTCGGGGAAGTTGTTGGTCGCGTGCAGTCGGTCTATGGCCTGCTTCCAGTGCTCCTTGTAGACCAGGTCGTTCCAGTCGGGAATGAGGTTCCCGAGCGGGCAGCCGACGTTGCAGAACGGTACCCCGCAGTCCATGCACCGGGCGGCCTGCTCCTTCAACTCCTCTTCCGGGAAGCCCTTGTAGACGTAGCGGTAGTCGTTGAGCCGCTCCTCGACGGGACGCTTGGGGACGGGCTTGCGCCCGATCTTCAGAAACCCCTTGGGATCTCCCACTACACGACCTCCAGTTGCTCGGCCTCTTGGCGCTCCCGCAGAACGCGTTTGAGGTCGTTGGGCATGACCTTGATGAACTTCGGCAACGTGGCTTCCCAGTCCTCCAGAACCCGCCGCGCGGCCTCGCTCCCGGTCCACTCCAGGTGCTTCTCGACGAGGCCCCTGAGTATGGCCATGTCTTCCTCCGACTCGACCGCCTCTAGGCTGACCATGTCGGGGTTGTAGAGCTTCTCGAAGTTCTCTGCCTCGTCCAGGACAAAGGCGACGCCGCCGCTCATCCCGGCGGCGAAGTTGCGCCCGGTCGGGCCGAGCACCACCACGATACCGCCGGTCATGTACTCGCAGCCGTGGTCGCCGACGCCTTCGACCACCGCGTGCGCCCCGGAGTTGCGCACCGCGAAGCGCTCCCCGGCGTAGCCCCGGAAATATGCCTCGCCCACGGTCGCGCCGTAGAGGGCGACGTTGCCGACGACGATGCTCTCCTCCGGCTCGTAGGCGGCCGCGGGGTGCGGGTAGACCGCCAGCCGGCCTCCGGAGAGGCCCTTGCCGACGTAGTCGTTGGTCGTGCCCCTCAGGGTGAAGGTGACCCCGTTGGTCAGCCAGGCGCCGAAGGATTGCCCGGCCACGCCCTCAAAGTCCACGCGGACGGTTCCGTCCTCCAGGCCCTGCTGTCCGTAGCGCCGGGCGACCTCCCCAGCGAGCATCCCGCCGACCGTGCGCTGGGTGTTGTAGACCGGGATCGAGAAGCGGACCTTCTCCCCGCCCTCAAGCGCAGGCTCGCAGCGCTCGATCAGGACGGTGTCCAGCGAGTCGTCGAGGTGGTGGTTCTGCTCTTTGGAGTGCCGGATCGCCACGCCCTCCGGCACGTCGGGCCGGTAGAGCAGCGGCGAGAGATCCAGTTTATTCGCCTTCCAATGGTCCAGGTCTTCCCGCACTTTGAGCCGGTCCGCCCGGCCCACTATCTCCTTGAAGGTGCGGAAGCCCATCCGGGCCATGTACTCCCGGACCTCCTCGGCGAGGAAGAAAAAGTAGTTGATGACGTGCTCCGGCGTGCCGGCGAACTTCTTGCGCAGCTCCGGGTCCTGGGTGGCCACGCCCACCGGGCAGGTGTTGAGGTGGCAAACACGCATCATTATGCACCCCGTCGCCACCAACGGGGCGGTCGAGAAGGCGAACTCCTCGGCCCCGAGCAGCGCAGCCACGACCACGTCGCGGCCCGTCTTGAGCTGGCCGTCGGTCTCCAGCACCACCCTACCGCGCAGGTCGTTCTGCACCAGGACCTGCTGGGTCTCGGCGAGCCCCAACTCCCACGGCAGCCCGGCGTGCTTTATGGACGAGAGCGGCGAGGCCCCCGTGCCGCCGTCGTGCCCGGAGATGGTGATGTGGTCCGCCTTGGCCTTGGAGACCCCGGCGGCGATGGTCCCGACCCCGGTCTCGGAGACGAGCTTCACGCTCACGTAGGCCTCGGGGTTGGACATCTTCAGGTCGTGGATGAGCTGGGCCAGGTCCTCGATAGAGTAGATGTCGTGGTGGGGCGGGGGGGAGATCAGGCCGACCCCCGGCGTCGAGTAGCGGACCTTCGCTATCTCCTCGGAAACTTTATGCCCCGGGAGCTGGCCGCCCTCGCCGGGCTTGGAGCCCTGGGCCATCTTTATCTGGATCATGTCCGAGTTGACCAGGTACTCGGTCGTCACCCCGAAGCGGCCGCTGGCGACCTGTTTTATGGCGCTGCGCCGGTCGTCCAGGAAACGCTCCGGGTCTTCACCGCCCTCGCCCGTGTTTGACTTGCCCCCGATGCGGTTCATGGCCAGGGCGAGCGTCTCGTGCGCCTCCTTGGAAAGCGCCCCGAGCGACATCGCGCCTGTCGTGAAGTGCTTGACGATCTCTTTGGCGGGCTCGACCTCTTCGACGGGTATCGGGTCTGGCTCGAAGTCGAAGAGGCTCCGCAGGGTGGCGAACCGCGCGCTTTGTTCGTCGAAGTGCCGGGTGTAGTCCTTGAATGTCTCGAAGCTGCCCGTCTTGACGGCCCGCTGGAGGGCGACGATGCTCTGGGCGTTCCACTGATGATACTGGCCCTGCGCCCGGAGCTGGTACTCGCCCCCGATCTCCAGCTCCTCCGGACCGTCCTCGACGCCGCCGAAGGCCCGCCAGTGGCGCATCAGGACCTCGCGCCCGATCTCCCCGGCCCCCGCGCCCCCGATGCGGGTGGCGGTGCCGGTGAAGTGCTTCTCCACGAAGTCCCGGTCGAGCCCGACGACCTCGAAGATCTGGGCGCCGCAGTATGAGAACAGCGTCGAGATGCCCATCTTGGAGATGATCTTGAGCAGGCCCTTTTTTGTGGCGTTTATGTAATTCTCCGCGGCCTGCTCCGGGCTCACGCCCTCCAGCATCCCGGTGGCGGCCATCTCGTTCAGGGTCTCGAAGGCCAGGTACGGGTTGACGGCCGTCGCCCCGTAGCCGACGAGCGCGGCGAAGTGGTGAACCTCGCGCGCCTCCGCCGTTTCTGCCACGAGCGTGGTCCGGGTGCGGATGCCCCGCCGCACCAGGTAGTGGTGCACGGCGGCGGTCGCCAGCAGGCTCGGTATGGGGGCCTGCTCCCGGTTTACACCCCGGTCGCTCAAGACGAGGACCGTAGAACCCCCCCGGACGGCTTTCTCGGCCTTTCCGCAGAGCTTCTCTACGGCTTCTTCCAACCCGTCCTCGCCCTTCGAGGCGGGGAACAGGGTGGAGAGCGTGGCGGCGGCGAACGGGTCGGACCGGAGGTTGCGGATCTTCTCCAGCTCTTCCGCCGTCAGGATGGGGTGGTTCACGAGTATCCGCCGGCAGTGCTCGGGGGTCTCCTCGAAGAGGTTCTGCTCCGGGCCCAGGCTCATGTTGAGCGACATGACCAGCTCCTCGCGTAGCGGGTCTATGGGCGGGTTGGTGACCTGGGCGAAGTGCTGCTTGAAGTAGTTGAAGAGGAGCTGTGGCCTCTCGGAGAGCACCGCGAGCGGGGTGTCGGTCCCCATCGAGCCGTCGGGCTCCTTGCCCTGCATCGCCATCGGGGCCAGGATCACCCGCAGGTCCTCTATGGTGTACCCGAAGGCCAGCTGGCGCTCGAAGAGCGAGGCCGACTCGGGCCGGTCTCCGTTGGGGTCGGCGTCGGGCAGCTCGTCCAGGTGAAGCTCACCCTCCTCAACCCACTCCCTGTACGGCCGGAGACCGGCGAGTTCCTTTTTTATCTCCGCGTCGTGCAGCACCTCGTTGCGCTCTGTATCCACCACGAGCATCCGGCCCGGCTTGAGCCGCCACCGCTCCACGACCTCCTCCGGGTCGAGCCTCAGGGCCCCGTCCTCGGACGCCATAAAGACCCGCCCGTCGCGGGTCACGGAGTAGCGGGCCGGCCGCAGGCCGTTGCGGTCGAGGGTCGCCCCGATGAGGTGGCCGTCGGTAAAGGCCACGGCCGCCGGGCCGTCCCAGGGCTCCATGAGCGCGCTGTGATACTGGAAGAACGCCCGGCGCCCCTCGTCCATCAGCCCGTCGTTCTCCCAGGCCTCCGGGATCATCATTGCCACCGCGTGCGGGAGGCTGCGTCCGGCCAGGTGCACCAGCTCCAGGGCGTTGTCGAAGGCCGCCGAGTCACTCTGGCCCGGCACGATGACCGGTGAGAGCTTGCGGAGATCCCCGCCGAACAGGTCTGACTCCAGCCGGCTCTCGCGGGCCCGCATCCAGTTGACGTTGCCCCGCAGGGTATTGAACTCGCCGTTGTGGGCCACGTAGCGGTACGGGTGGGCCAGCTCCCAGCTGCCCAGCGTGTTCGTCGAGAAGCGGGCGTGCACGAGCGCGATGGCGCTCTTCATCTCCGGGTCCCGCAGGTCGGGGTAGAATTGCGGGAGCTGGTCGCCCGTCAGGAGCCCTTTGTATACTACGGTCCGGGAGGACAGGCTGACCACGTAACAGCTGTGGTCGTCCTCGACGGACTTGTGCAGCCGGCGGCGTATGACGTACAATTTCCGCTCGAAGGCTTCTTCATCATCCTCGCCGCTTTCTATAAAGAACTGCCGGATGCGCGGCATCACGCGCCGCGCCAACCGGCCGCAGTTCTCCGGCTCGATAGGCATGTTGCGGAAGCCCAGAAGGCGCTGGCCCTCCTCGGCGGCGATCTCCTTCAACGTCCCCTCGCAGTCGAGGCCCTCTTTCTCGCCCCGCTCGAAAAGCGTCCCGACCGCGTAACGGCCGACGGGCGGCAGCTCTATACCCAACTCCCCGCACTCCCGGCGGAAAAAGCCGTCCGAGAGCTGCACCATGATGCCCGCGCCGTCGCCGGTCTCCGGGTCACTCCCGCGCGCCCCCCGGTGCTCCAGATTGTGCAGGATCTCCAAGCCCTCGTCCACCGTCTGCCGGGTGCGTTGCCCGTCTACCCGTGCCACAAAGCCGAAACCACATGCATCGTGCTCATAAGCGGGGTCATAAAGTCCGGTGTTGGGAGTTGCCAAGCCGCCTCCTAGGGACCAACGGGGTACAAAGTAGCCTACTTTTTACACGAAACCACCGAAAAGCACAAGAGCGTAGCAAGCCGGTTGTACACCCGGAGGAAAAAAGGCCCCTTCGCAGCCCGGTAAACCGCGACTTTTGTTACGTTAGTCCAGTAGGCTACAAGTCTTCCAGCGCCGTCCGGAGCTTTTCTTCCTCTTCCAGCAACTCGGAGAGGTGTATTCGAAGCTCGGCGGCCTCCGCCTCGACCTCTGCCAGGCGCAGGGTGAGTTCCCTCTCGCGGGCGGCTTGCTCGGGGGTGCGCTTCTTGCCCCGGTAACGGTTGCGGATGTTCTTCAGGCGTTCTGAGGCGCCCTGCCGGACGCGCTCGCGGTCGGTCTTGAACTCCTCGCCCTGGAGGTAGTCCAGACCGCGTCTCACCCGCTCGTCTGAGAGGATCTCCGCGATAATCTCCGCGGAGCTTTGTTTGAAGTTCTTGCCGTTCGCCATTTGGGGTTCCTCCGATCTCGCGCTCTCGCTGATTCTATCCTGTATGGGATCGCAGGAGGGCCTCAGCCGAAGTCACCGGCTTTTCGCGGCCTTCTCAACGTCCCGGACGAGGATGCGCCCTCTGGCGCCGGTGCCTTCCAGGCCGGAGAGGTCTATGTTCAGCTCTCCGGCCTTGCGCCGGGCGGCGTCCGTCGCTTCCGGTTCCGCTGTTTCTTCGGCGGGCGGCTGGTTCTGCACGTTGCCCTCCTCGTCGAGGACCTCCTCCACCACGTTCCCGGCCTCGTCGTGGGCGCGGCCGACGATCTGGCCCTCATCGTCTATGTACTCCTCCTCTATCTGGAGCTCGGCGAGATCGCTGCTGGCTTCTTCGCCGGCCTGAGCGGCCTGTCCCACGGCTTCTTCCGCGCTCTCGCCGGCTTCTGACACGGTGTCCCCGGCGCTCTCCAGGGCCCGGCCCGCGTTCTGGAGGGTCCTGTCCAGAATCTGGGGGTTCCGGTCGATGGCGTCCAGGGCCCGGTCGAGGGTGTCCAGTACCCGGTCCAGCTTTACCTTGAGCAGCGCCTGGGCTTCGACGCCCTTGATCTCCAGTTTGACGTTGCCGAGGTACGCGTCCACCCCGACGTGTACCTTTACCAGGTCGGCGAGGTCCCCCCGTGCCGACACGTGCGCCCGAAGGTCTTCCACCTCCAGGTTCAACTCTTCAATGTTGAGCACCGGTACGTCGAGCACCACGTCGGGGGACTCATCTTCCGGACTACCGCCCTGCTGGCGCTCCGCGTAACGCTCGTACTCCCGCTCGGGAGCCGTTTGTCCGCCGTCTCTATCCGGGTCCGCGCTGTTCCTGGATCGGGACCTGGTTTTCTCGGACGCCATACGACACCTCCATAAGGGTATTCGTTACTTACTTCTCATGCCCTACTGTATAACGGAGTAAACGCCGAGGGCGCAGCAACCGAAGCCCGCGGCTGGGTCGAAGTCTATTTTTTACCGGCAACGGGTATGAAACCTGCATCGTAACTCCGATCAGAAACACGGCGAACAGGAGGAACAGATGGCGCAGGACGACCAGCAACAGCAACAAGGTAGTCAACAGCAAGGAGGCCAGCAGCAGCAAGGCGGGCAACAACAGGGCGGCCAACAGCAAGGTGGCCAACAGCAGGGCGGCGAACAGCAGCAACAGAACCCGATGCAGAGCCTGGCGCAGGCCATGTCTCACATCCGCAATGTGCAGAACCTGCTCGAGATGAACTACCCTAATCAGGGCCAGGCTATTCAGATGCAGCGTGAAGCCGGGGATCTAGTGTGGCAGGTGGTGCAGCAAATGCAGCAGCAACAGCAGCAACAGCAGCAGTAGCCCCTGGCGGAACCGGACCCGGGCTGCGGCATCGCGCGCTTTTCAAGTTTGCGCGGAGCCGGTTCCAGAACACATGACAGCCGGTAAAGCCCGCTCCAACACTAGAGATGAGACCTCCAGCCGAGGAGCGGGCACCGCTTGCTGGAGGCTCCGGCACGCTCCCGCCCCGAGAAAGAGCTTGTGTGTTCTCTTCAAATTAAGAGGCTGCGCGGGTAGGTCATGGTCTGCGAGACGGTCGAGTCTCCCAACGGTAGTGGCTCCAGCCTTCCCGGATGAGCCTGCCGACGGTGATTATCACTGCCGAGAAGGCAAGCCAGAAGTCTA
>SIRX01000085.1 GCA_004563715.1 Actinomycetota bacterium
CCGGACGCGGGCCGCCCGCAGGGACTCCTCGTAGACGTCGTCCGCTGTCCTCCGCAGCCGGGCCGCCCGCTGCCTCTCCGCGCCGAGACCCTTGATCACGCGCACCCCCGAGACCGACTCCTCGACAACCTCGGAGAGCGCGGCCAGCCTCTTCTGTACCCCTAGCACCGCCGGGTGCAGGCGGCGGGAGAAGAGCGCGGTCAGCACCACCAGAAACGGCAGGAAGGTGAGCGCGAGCGCGGCCAGGGCGGCGTTCGTGGCGAACAGGATAGCCGTTACCACCACCGCGGAGAGCAGGGCGGCTACCGCGCTCGGGATGCCGTCGAAAAAGCCGTCTATCTCCCGCAGGTCGGCGTTCGCGCGGCTCACGAGCTCGCCGGTGGAGCGGCCGTCGTGGAAGGCGGCGTGCAGGCGCTGGAGGTGGGCAAAGAGACGGTCCCGCAGCGAGACCTCAACCCTTCGTCCGGTGGTACGGGCGAACCAGTGCCGCGCGCCGGTAAAGACGCCAGTAAAGACACCGGCGACGAAGATCAGGGCCGACCAGCGCCAGAGCGCGGCGGTGTCGCCGCCCCGGATGCCCTGGTCTATGGCGAGCTCGACCAGCTTGGGCACGGAGGCGGCGGCCGAGATCCAGACCACCCCGATCGCTGCTCCCGCCCCGACGCGCCACCACTGCTCGCGCAGGCAGCGGCCGAGCAACCGCCAGCCTCTTCGCCGGCCGTCGTCTACTGCTTTCCGACTCACGCTACGTAGACCGTTGCCACCGGGTATTGACGTGTCGCGTTAAATGCTTGCCTTTCTCCTGATCAAGTGGGGTTCCCGCTTTAGGAGACCTTCTCGATCCGGCTGACGCGGTACTGCTCGACTTCCTCCAGCGGGTCGTCTCCGGAGCTCGCCAGCGTCATTACGCTGCCGGCGGCCTCGACGAGCGCCTCGTAGGCCCCGGAGACGGAGCCGTCGGGGCTGCGGTAGTCGATGCGCACCTCGGCCCGGGTCTCGTTCCCGTTCACGGCAAGCAGCCGGCCCTCTTTGAGGTAGGCGAACCACGCCCACCCCTCGCGGACCAGTACCTCGCGCTCGGCGATCTGCTCGAAGTGGCTGCCGAAGCCGGCCCAGCCCCGGTAGAACCGCGCGAGATCGGCGAGGGAGCCGCGCCGCGCCGCGAGTTCCTCGGCTGCCCCGATCTCCAGATGGCCCCAGTAGCGGCCCTCAGGGAACTCCAGGAAGGTCGGCGCGAAGCGGTGGCCGCCGATGTGGCTCGTGCGCCAGACCCGCAGGCCGGGGTTACGGGCGGCGTGCTTGAAGCGGAGGAGGTTGTACACGGGGTAGCCGAACTTGCCGCAGCAGATGTCCCGGCTGCCGTGGGTGCAGACCAGCACGTCCCGGACGCCGGAGGTGTCCTCCCGGTACACCTCGAAGCGTGAGAGGTCGCCCGGTTCTGCTAGCGTAGTCACGAGCGAGGCTAGGTATTTCCCAGGGACCAGGTACTCCAGTTTCTCGTAGGCGGCGAAGGGGCCGGGGTTGGGCCGGCGCAGGTACAGCACGCGGGCGCGCCCCTCCCGAGAGTACTCCGGGTCCGGCATGAGGGCGGTGAACTTGTCGAAGGCGCCGGCCTCACACGCGGCCTCGACGGCGTTGCGCAACCCGTCTGAGAACCCCTTGGAATCCGTAACGTCGCTCTTCCACGGTGGAGGAACCTCTATCCCGAGGTAACCGTCGAAAGAGGAGCCGGAGCCCGCGGGATCGTCGCCCGCGGCTTGGGAGATCAAAGAGCAGAACCGGGTCTCGCGCATCACGTCTCTCTCTTGCACGCCGGCCTCCTTTCGGGGTGGTTCTTTATCATGCGACGGCCCCGCCGAATTGGCGCTCGTAGAGCTTGCGGTAGAGACCGGGGGCACGGATCAGGGCCTCGTGCCGGCCCTTCTCCACGATGCGCCCCTCGTCCACGACGACGATCTCGTCGGCGTTCTTCACCGTCGAGAGGCGGTGGGCGATCACGACGCTCGTGCGGCCCTTCATCAGCTCGGCCAGGGCGGCCTGTATCTCGGCCTCCGTCTCCGTGTCCACCGAGGAGGTCGCTTCGTCCAGGATGAGGATCGGGGCGTCTTTGAGGACGGCGCGGGCGATGGAGATGCGCTGCTTCTGGCCGCCGGAGAGCTTGACACCCCCCTCGCCGACCTGCGTCTCGTAGCCCTGCGGCAGCTCCCGGATAAAGCCGTCGGCGTTCGCCACGCGGGCCGCCTCGTAGACCTCCTCGTCCGAGGCCGCCTCGTTGCCGAAGCGGAGGTTCTCCATGACGCTCCCGTTGAAGAGGAACGTCTCCTGCAAGACCATGCTTATGTTCGCGCGCACCGAGGAGAGCTTTATCTCGCGAGCATCCATGTTGTCGAGCAGGACGCGCCCCCTCTTCGGGTCGTAGAAGCGGGGGACGAGGCCCGCGATGGTGGACTTCCCCGCCCCGGTCGGGCCGACGAGGGCCACCGTCTGCCCGGGACGGGCGACGAAGGAGACGCCTTTGAGCACGGGCGTGCCGGGGACGTACTCGAAGTGGACGTCCTGGAAGCGCACCTCGCCGGAGAGGCGTTTCGGGGAGAGTCCGTCCTTCGGGTCCTCGACCTCGCTCTCGGTCTCCAGGACCTCGGCGATGCGGGCGGCGCTCGCTATGGCGAGTTGGGTGTACTCGCTCAGGCCGGCGAGAGCCAGCAGGGGCTGGTAGAACATCGTCAGGTACAGGATAAAGGCGACCAGGTCCGCGAGGGGGACCTCACCGGCGAGCCCGGCGCGGCCCCCGAAGTACGTCACGATCACCGTCCCCACCCCCGAGAGGAAGAGCACCGTCGGTTGGAAGGCCCCGTCGAGGCGGCGGGCGCGGACCTGGTCGGCGGCGTAGCGCGAGGAGATGCGGCCCAGGCGTTCGCGCTCGCGACGCTCGCGGGTGAAGATCTGGATCTCCCGCATCCCCGAGAGGTTGTCCTGGACGGAGGCGGACAGGTCTCCGAAGCCCTCCCGCTCGGCCTTGAACGCCAGGTACACCCGTTTGCCCAGGAACAGGATGACGAAGACCAGGACCGGGACCGGGATCAGGGTGAGGAGCGCGAGCGTCGGGTTGAGCCAGAACAGGACCGCCGCCACCCCGAAGAACATCAGGGCGTTCACGAGCACCTCGGGGACGATATCCGCGACGAGGGGCTCGGTGTTCTCGGTGTCGTTCATGACGCGGGACTGTATCTCCCCGGTCTGCCGGCTTTCGTAGAACGAGAGCGAGAGCCTCTGCAGGTGCTCGTACAGGGCCATGCGCAGGTCGTGGCACAGCCACCACGCCATGACGTGGGCCACCCAGTACGAGAGGAACTCGAAGAGACCGCGAAGCAGGTAAGCGCCGAGGAGCCCGAGGGAGATCCAGGCTATGGCCCCCGCCGCCGACCCGTCGCCGCTCTGGATGACCACGATGAGCTCCCGGATCAACCACGGCGCGAGCAGGCTCATCCCCGTCGCCCCGACCGCGAAGAGGACCACCCCCGCGAACTGCAGGCGGTAGGGCCTGAGATACGGCAGCAGCTTCGAGTGGCTCTTCATCCGGCTCCTTCTCTTCGTCTACGCGAGGCGGTGAAAGTCAAGAGAGTGTACTTTCGATCTCGCGCAAGAGAAGCTCGGCAGCGTAGTGGTTGCCGCCGTTGTACACGAGCCCCGGCACCTGCAAAACTTTGCCCTCCTGTACAGCCGGAAGCCGCTCCCACAGCGGGTTCCGCTCGAACCGCGAGACGCTGTCGGAATCCTCGCCGGGAAGCGCGCTGAAGTCCGGCACGACGATGAGGCCGGCCTCCGCAACGACGTCCAGCAGCTCGCCGCTCACGGTGACGAACCCCGAACCCTCTTCCACCTCGCCCACGCCCTCCGGGGGCTCCAGGGTCGGAATACCAGCGTCCTCGGCCACCGAACCGGGGAATGCTTCGGCAGTACTGTCGATGCGAAATGGTCCGTTGTCCGGGCGGATGAAGGCAACGGTGGTGTCGCGGACTACCTCTGGAAGCTCAGAGATCATCTGTTCGTATTCGACCTCGACCTCCTCCGCCCGCTCCGAACGCCCGACCGCCGCGGCTGCCTCGCGGAAGCGCCGCCGCCAGTCTCCGTTGCTTCCCCACTCTACCAGTACGGTCGGGGCGGTCCCGGAGAGCTGGTCGTGGATCTCCTCCTCGAAATCGCTGGCGAGGATCATGTCGGGGTCTATTGCCGCGATGGCTTCGAGGTTGGCCTCCGTGGAGCTTCCCACCTCCTCGATGTCTCCGACGTCGAGGTCTTCGGGCAGAAGCTCCCGGACCTCTCCGAGCTGAACGTCGATCTCGTTGGCCGCTCCGGCGGGCGTCAAACCGAGATGCACCAGTCCGGCGGCGATGGTGTTGTCCAGCGTCACCACGCGGGAAGGCTCCGCCGGCACCTCGGTCGTTCCGGCCCAGTGCTCGACGGTGCGCGTCTGGCCGGAAGCACCCTCTCCGCCTGCGCCGCTTCCGCACCCGGCTGGGAGCAGCAACAGCCCCGCAGCCCCAATCAGGAACTCTCGCCGTGTTACGTCTTCTACTTCGGGAAGCAGAATTTTCGGGACTTCGATGGCTTTCGTCATCTGCTGTCCTTTCTGTTAGTTGAAGGTTCTCTGCCTCCGTTGTTCTTGAGTTTCATGGAGGAAACGTGAAGCAGGCACGCTATACTTGATGCATGGTGGAGGAGGCGACGCCACACGGACCGCTGAGCATCGAGGAGTACCGCAAGCTCGAAGAGGGCGCCACGGTGCGCCACGAGTACGTCGCGGGCGAGATCTACGCTATGGTCGGCGCCACCCGGCGCCACCACCGCATCTGCGGCAACGTCTTCCGCCGGCTCGCGGACGCGGCGGCGGGCGGTCCCTGCCGGGTCTCGATGGAGACCGTGAGGTTGGAGGTCTCCAGTGAGGTCATCCCCGGCGGGATCTCCTACTACCCGAACGTGATGGTCGCTTGCGGAAGAGAGCCTGATGACCCCTACATCGAGGATGCGCCATG
>SIRX01000086.1 GCA_004563715.1 Actinomycetota bacterium
CCGAGAAGGTCTGTGCGACCTCCTCCCTTCGCGCGCCGCCATCGACGGCAGCCAGCACCCTCAACCTCAGGTCCTTCGAGTATGGCTTCATGCCCGGAGACTACCATATCATGGATCGATACTTACGGGTGTCGCTGTGAGCCCCGGCAGGCTGCGCGATCCTCACGGCTTCTTCGGAACCACCGCCACCGTACAACGCGAAACGCAGATCAACCCTCCCTCTTCGTCCGTTATGCGCACGTCCCACACCATGACCCTGCGCCCCCGGTGCAGCGGCCTGCCGACGGCCGTTACGGTACCCTCGCCCTTGCTGCGGACGTGGTTGGCGTTGATCTCCAGCCCCACGGCCAGCTCTCTCTCCCGGTCTATGAGGTTGTAGGTTCCGACGCTCGCCACCGTCTCGGCCAGGACCACGGAAGCCCCGCCGTGCAGAATACCGAAGGGCTGTTTTGTCGGCCCGTGAACGGGCATCGTGGCGACTACCTCGTTCTCGGAGACCCCGGCGATCTCGATGCCGATAGCCTCCATGATGGTGTCCTTCGTGTCCAGATGCGCCTCGCTCACCCCGCGCCCCACCCTCTCGAACCCGTGCCGAACCAGCATACACCGCGCCCCGATGCCAGGCCCCGGCTGTAGCGAAAGGTGCTTGCCGCACCGGAAAAATCCAGCGGCTCAGACAGAAAAATAGCGGAGGAGTGCAGGCTCTCCTCCGCCGCTACGGGAGACCCACCGTGGATCTAGCGCGGGTCTCCCGGTTCTCGTTGTGAACTGTTACTACTTGGGTACTACCTGCGGCGAAGAATCGCGTAGGTCAGGATACCCGAGCCCAGGAGCAGGGCAGCACCCGGCAGAAGAATAGCCGGACCACCGCTCTCAGGGAGGTCACCCTCCGCCCCAACCGGGGTCTCTTCAGCAGGGGTTTCCTCGTTCATGTCATCATTGTCCTGCGCGAACGCCAACGAGGCCGTTAGCATCGTGGCCACGAAGGCGACCGCCATCAGCAAGGCCAGTTTCCTCATTCATTCCCTCCTTCTCTGTTCACTCGTCCTCCAAACGGCCTGCATTCCTTCTCTCTTGTTGAGAAGTTGCCCACAGTGTACAGACTATAAACGTGAAAGTCTCTATTATTTTAACAATTTTTAATGAAGTTATCTAATTTTTATGCGGTAGCTGGCCCGGTGCGGGCGGCGGGGGCAGTGGGATTCGAACCCACGGGTGTCTTACCACCTCTGGTTTTCAAGACCAGCGCATTCGTCCGCTCTGCCATGCCCCCGCCCGGAGTTTATCCTGGCGGGGGCTTGTTTTCACCCGGGCCCTGGCGGCCCTCAAACCCGGGTCATCTTACGGGCGTCCAGGAGCTCGTCCAGCTCTTCTTCGGAGAGGTCCGTCTGCTCGCGGGCGACCTCGCGGATGGTGCGGTCCTCTTTGTAGGCCTGCTTGGCGATCTCGGTGGCCTTGTCGTAGCCGACCTCGGGGGCGAGGGCTGTCGCGAGCATGAGGCCCCGCTCGACGAGTTCGGGGCCGCGCTCCGTGGCCTGGAGGCCGCTTACGCACTGGGCCGCGAGGTTCGCGGAGGTGGTGGCGAGCAGGCCGATGGACTGGAGCAGGTTCAGCGCGATGACCGGCAGCATGACGTTGAGCTGGAAGTTGCCGCTCTGGCCGGCGACGGCCACGGTGGCGTCGTTGCCGATCACCTGGGCCGAGACCTGCATCGCGCTCTCGGGGATGACCGGGTTGACCTTGCCGGGCATTATGGAGGAGCCGGGCTGGACCTCGGGGAGGGCTATCTCGGCCAGGTTGGCCCGCGGGCCGGCCCCGAGCCAGCGGATGTCGTTGGCGATCTTCATGATGCTCACCGCCACGGTTTTGAGCGCCCCGCTGGCGAACACGGCGGCATCCATCGCGCTCTGGGCCTGGAAGTGGTTCTCCGTCTCTCGCACCTCGACGCTGAAGCGCCCGGAGAGCCGTTCGCAGACCCTCCGCGCGAACTCGGGGTTGGTGTTGACCCCGGTGCCGACCGCCGTGCCGCCCAGGGCGACCTCCGAGAGGTCTTCGGCGGCCTTCCGCACCCGCTGGACGCCGCGCTCTATCTGGCCGGCAAAGCCCCGGAACTCCTGGCCGAGCCGGATCGGGGTGGCGTCCTGGAGGTGGGTGCGGCCGGTCTTGACCACGTCGTCGAACTCCCGGGACTTCTCCGCGAGGGCTTCCTGTAGCTCCTCCAGGGCGGGCAGGAGGTCCTCTTGTATAGACACCAGGGCGGAGAGGTGGATGGCGGTCGGGATCACGTCGTTGGACGACTGGCCTTTGTTTACGTGGTCGTTGGGGTGCACCGGCTCCTTGGAGCCCAGCTCGCCGTCCAGGAGCTGGATCGCCCTGTTGGAGATGACCTCGTTGGAGTTCATGTTCGTCGAGGTCCCCGAGCCGGTCTGGAAGATGTCCACGACGAACTGGTCGTCGTGCGTCCCGTCCACGACCTCCTCCGCCGCCCGCACGACGGCGTCCTTGATCTCACCGTCCAGCAACCCGAGCTCGTGGTTGACGACGGCGGCTTCGAGCTTTATCGCGCCGAGCGCCTGGATAAACCGGCGCGGGAAGCGGAGGTTGCTTATGGGGAAGTTGTCCAGGGCGCGCCGCGTCTGGGCGCCGAAGAGGGCGTCGTGGGGGACGGGCACCTCGCCCATCGAGTCGCGTTCAATGCGGTGTGGGGTCTCGTAATGCGTCATTCGTCTCTCCTCCCGTCGAAGCCCATCCAAAGGCATCATATAATTAGCTCTCAGAAAAGCATTATACGAGAGGTGATCTTTTTGGGTTCTCTGCAACACGCACTGAAGGAGTGGGCCGTGGCGGTAAAGGCCCTGGAGCGCGGCGACACGGCGCTCGTCGTCCGCAAGGGCGGCATCCGGGAAAAGGCTTTCGCCGTGGAGAGCAGCCGCTTCCTGCTCCTCCCCGGCTACGAGCACCAGAGGCCGGAGCTTCTCAAGCCCGGGTACCGGGGGCTGATGGACGGGATCCCCGACCGCCGGGACGACGACCCGCTGCTACTCAGCTCTTTCGCGGAGGTACGCGGGGCCTACGAGGTCTCCGAGCCGGAGTCGTTGGAGGCCATAGACCCGCATCACATCTGGACGCCGGAATACGCCGGGAGCCGCTTCAAGTGGCGGCCCAAAAAGCCGCTAACGGTACTCGTCCTCAGGACGCATCTGCTGCCCGAACCGGTCGAGCTTCCGTACCACGAAGGTTACGGAGGGTGCAAGAGCTGGATCGAGCTAGACGAGGCCGTCTCCATCGAGGGTTCGCGCCCGGCGGTGGACGATGAGGGGTTCACGCGGCTCGTCGCGCCGGCCCTGGAGGTGCTGGAGCAGCTCGAGCCCGCGCCCGTAGGCTCGGGTTAGGAGAGGCCGGTGGGTACGGCCGCGCTCCCGATAATCATAGTTTTCCTGCTCGTCTTCATGAGCTGGCGGGTCGTCTACGGCAGCAACCGGGACCTCGTCCGGGCGAAGGCCTGGCCGCAACTCATCCGGCGGGCGATGCCGTTTATCGTGCTGACGTTGATGGCGTTGAGCCTGTTCGCCATCCAGGGCCAGCGCGAAAACCAGGAGCTGCTGCTGGTCTGGGCCATAGTCTTCGCCGCGGCGGTGATCGCCGCCAACCTGTTCTCGATACCCCAGACCGAACGCCGGGCCAACAAAGCTTTCCGCCAGGGTGACTACGAGGCGGCCGCCGAGCACTACCGCAAGCTAGCGGATGAGGAGCCCCTGGCCCGCAACTACGCCTTTCTGGGCGCCGCGCTCGGGGCCGCCGGCCACGAAAAGGAGGGCCTGGAAGCCTCCTCCCGCGCCATAGAAAAAGACCCCCAGTACGGCATCGCCTACTACAACCGCGGCCTGATCCAGCGCCGCATGAACCACCGGAGCCGGGCCAAGAAAGACCTGAACCGGGCGCTGGAGGCGGACCTCCCCCGGCGCTTCCGCAACAACGTCAAGGGGCTCCTGGAGGAACTCAACAAGTGATGCCCCGATGACCTTCTTCTACCCGGCGCTCGGCGCGATCCTGATACTGGCGGTCTTCACCTTTTTTATCGGGCGCCAGAACCGGGACCTCCTGCGCGTCCGGGCCTACCGGGAGTTCGCCTGGCGGCTGATCCCCGCGCTCACCACCGGCGTGTTTATCGCCGGGCTGCCGTTTATCATGGGCATGACCACG
>SIRX01000087.1 GCA_004563715.1 Actinomycetota bacterium
CCTCGGAAGAGGCTGGCCCCGAAGCCTCCCCCGGCGGCGAGGCCCCGGTCGACGTGTCGGATATGAGCGAAGAGGAGCTTATCCGGGTCATCCGGGAGGCGGCCGACGAGTTGGAGAACCGGGACGGGGAGTAAGTCTCCTCCCGGCATCGCATCGGTCGTTTAGCCGGAGATCAAGACCTCCAGCGTGCGCGGACCGTGCACGCCCTCGACCCGGTTTAGCTCGATGTCCGAGGTCGCCGACGGGCCGGAGATGAAGGTGACCGCCCGTCCCGCGTCTTTCACCGCTCCTTTGAGTTGCGCTATGGCCTCCGGGAGCAGGTCCACTATCTGGTCTTCTTTGACCACGCAGAGGTGGTAGTCGGGGACCAGGGTGAGGGCCCGGCGGCCCTGCCCCGCGCCGGCGTCGAGGACGATGGTGCCGGTCTGGGCGATGCCCAGGGAGCAGCCGGTGAGCACGCCGTCGCTGCCGTCGAGGTCGCCGTTGGTGAGCTGGCTTCCGTCCTCTCCGTCCCGCAGGGTCTCCACGCCCTCCGGCACCCATTCCCCGGGCAAACCCGCCGGGATCACGAGTTTCTCGACGCCGCGACGTTCGAGGGCCTCCGCGATGACCCGCGGCAGGTCTTTCTCGTCCACGCGGTGTACGGTGGCCTTGTACTCGGCCACGTACTCGGCGAAGCGGTCCACGACCGCCTCGCGGGCGTCGGCTCCTTCCGTGAGGTAGCCGCGCTCCACGGGCACGTCCTCCGGTTTTTCGGCGGCGGGCACGTCGCGGGTGGCGCGCCGGATGCGGGCCAGGATCGTCTCGCGGGCGGTGCCCATCAGCCCTCCCCGTTCTTCCGCTCCCGCCACCACTCGCGGAAGCTTTTCTCCGGGACCGGCTTGAGGTCGCGGGTCCGGGTCCAGCCGCTGAGTTCCCCGGGGAGGCGGTGGATGGTTCCGCTGCGGGCCAGCGGCCACTGGCCGATGCGGGCGAGCTTCTGGGAGCGCTCGTAGAGGGCGGGGTCGGCGAAGGTCTTCGCCATAATCTGCATCGCCACGTTCTCCGGGTTCAGCGTGCCCGCGAGGCCGTCGCCGGACTGTTGATTGCGGACTACGCGGCCGCGCAGGTGGATCAGGACCTCCGGGATGTTTATCTTGACCGGGCACACGTCGTAGCAGGCGCCGCACAGCGACGAGGCATACGGCAGCGAATCCGGGCCGGGCTTGCCGATGCCGACGAGCTGGGGCGTGAGGATCGCCCCGATGGGGCCGGGGTAGACGGAGTTGTAGGCGTGGCCGCCGGTCCGCTCGTAGACCGGGCAGGCGTTGAGGCACGCCGAGCACCGGATGCAGTTGAGCGCTTGCCGCCCCCGCTCGTCCGCCAGCACGTTCGTGCGCCCGTTGTCCAGGAGCACGAGGTGGAACTCCTGCGGGCCGTCACCCTCCGAGACGCCGGTCCAGAACGAGGTGTAGGGGTTCATCCGCTCGGCGGTCGAGGAGCGGGGGAGGAGCTGCATGTACACCTCGAAGTCCCGCCAGGTGGGGATGAGCTTCTCTATCCCCATGAGCGTCACGAGGACCGGCGGGAGCGTGGTGCACATCCGGCCGTTGCCCTCGCTCTCGACTACGCACACCGTACCCGTCTCGGCCACCCCGAAGTTCGCCCCGCTCACCCCGACCTTCGCGCTGAGGAACTTCTTGCGCAGGTAGAGGCGGGCGGCTTCGGCCAGGTCCTTCGGGTCGTCGGAGAGGTCTTCCACGTCCAGGCCCCGCAAGAAGATCTCCCGGATCTCCGCCCGGTTTTTGTGGATGGCGGGGACCAGGATGTGCGAGGACTCCTCTCCGGCGAGCTGGATGATAAGCTCCGCCAGGTCCGTCTCGTGGGCCTTTATACCCTCGGACTCCAGGTGCTCGTTTAGCTTAATCTCGTCGGTGGCGATGGACTTGACCTTGACGACCTCGTCCGCGTCGTGGTCCCGCGCTATTCCGGCTATGATGCGGTTGGCCTCCTCCGCGTCGCGCGCCCAGTGGACCTGCCCACCGGCCTTCCGCACGGACTCCTCCAGTTGCAGCAGGTAGTGGTCCAGGTGCCGGAGGGTGCGCTCTTTTATGGCTCGTCCGGCCTCGCGCAGCTCCTGCCAGTCGGGAAGCTCCTCGACGGCGACGGCCCGTTTCTCCCGGATGCCCCTCGCGGCCTTGCCGATGTTGCGCCGCAGCTGGGTGTCGGCGAGCGAGACCTTCGCCAGCTCCTGGAACTTCGGGGTCTTGCCGGGTGAGAATGCGTCGGGAACTTCGAGGGTCATGCGTCCTCCTCGGTCGAGGCCAGGATCTCCGCCAGGTGGACCGTGCGCACCCCGGCCCGGTTTCGGGAGAGGCCGCCGCCGATGTGCATGAGGCACGAGTTGTCCCCGGCGGAGCAGACCTCGGCCCCGGTGTCCTTTACGTGGCGCAGCTTGTCCGAGAGCATCGCCGTGGAGGTGTCAGCGTTCTTGACGGCGAACGTCCCCCCGAACCCGCAGCACTCCTCGGCCTGCGGCAGCTCCACGAGGTCCATGCCCCGCACGGCCCGCAGCAGCTTCAGGGGCGCCTCGCCCACCCGGAGCATCCGCAGCGAGTGGCAGGTGGGGTGGAAGGTGACGCGGTGCGGGTAGTAGGCGCCCACGTCCTCTACGCCCAGCTCGTTCACCAGGAACTCCGAGAGCTCGAAGACTTTGGGCGTCGTGGCCTCGACCCGGGCGGCGAGCTGCTCGTCGCGGGCCAGCCCGGCGGCCATGGGGTAGAGCTCGCGCACCATCCCGACGCAGGAGCCGGAGGGGGCGACGACGGCGTCGTAGGGCGCGAAGACCTCCAGAAAACGCCGCACCAGGGGTATCGCCTCCCGCTGGTAGCCGGTGTTGAAGTGCATCTGGCCGCAGCAGGTCTGCTCCTCGGGGAAGACGACCTCCACGCCGAGCCGCTCCAGGATTTTTACGGTCGCGATCCCCGTCTCGGGGAACAGCGTGTCGTTGAAGCACGTTATAAAGAGCGCCACCCGCAATGTTCCACCCCGTTTCTCCGGTGATGCCCAAACCTATCGGTCTTTAATGATAACTCATAAGGTTCGCCACGCCGGTGGCCGCAGTCTCACCGCCGGGCCAGCCCTCGCAGCGACAGCAGCCCGAGGCCGAGGGCCAGGGCGTCTTCGGCGAGGGCCGGGAGGAGGTCCGGCCCTCCGGCGCGGCCGGCTGCCTGCCGGAAGCCCTGTCCGGCGAGGGCGCCCGCCGCGGAGGCCGCCGCGCCGAGGGAGGCCCCGACCCTGCTGTCCAGCCGGCAGGCGGCATACAGGGCGCCGCCGACCGCCGCGCCGAAGGCCGCCCGCTGGACGAGAACCGGAGCCGAGGTGCGGCCCGGTACCGCGGGGGTCTTGTCGGCCAGGACCTCGCCGGCTGCCAGCAGCGTCAGGGTCCGGGCGGTACCCGGGGAGGCGAGGACGGCAAAGGGCGTATCGCGGATGCCAGGCAGTTCGCCGCGCGTCGCCGCCCGGCTCAAAAGTGCCGGCCCCAGCATGGAGCGCAGGCCGGTGGCGGCTCCCAGGGCCAGGGCTCGTGACCAGGTGCGGCCGGGATCGGTGGTCTCTGGCATCTAGCGCTCCTCCTCAGCGTTCGTGGGCCCCGAACTCGTAGTCTATATGGTTTGCCCACTCGAACTTGCCGAGGGCGAAAAACAGCCCCATCAGCGCGTAGCCCGCGATCACGCGCCCCGCGCCCCGTTCCCGGTAGCGCCGGTCGGAGACGTAGACCGGCTGCTCCACGATGCCGAACCGGCGGCCGCGGGAGAGGCGCCGGATCAGCTCTATGTCGTCGAACTTGAGGGTGGGGTCGAAGCCCCGGCTGCTCTGGAAGACCTCCGCCCGGACCGCGATGCAGTTTCCGCCGCCGGAGGGGAGGAGGTTCTCGAAGGCCCGCGTGGCGAGGTTGAAGACGGTGTGGAAGCCTCTGATAGCCGGCGTCGAGTTTTGGGGCCGGTACAGGGGACAGGCCACGTCGAGGCGCCGCCGCCCGAACTCGGCGAGAAAGTCCTCCAGAAACGAAGCCGGCAGGCGCACGTCGGCGTCGAGAAAGATCAGGACCTCCCCGCTGGCCTTCCGGCCCCCCGCGTTGCGGCCGCAAGCTACGGGCGGTGTGGTACGAACGAGGGTCACCTCCGGGTGACGCCTTACTACGGCGACGGTGTCATCTTCCGAGCCGGCGTCCGCCACGATCACCTCGTCCGCCGGGCGGGTCTGCCGTCCCGCGTCCGAGAGCAGGAGTCCGACGTTGGCCTCCTCGTTGAACGTCGGGATTACGAGGCTTACGCTGGTGTTCAGGTTCACGGTCAGGAACCTTCTCCGCACGGCTTTCGGTTACAAAAACCCTTTGTTTGCAAGATTTTAACAAGCGTACGGGCCGTTTGTGCCGGGTCCGAAAAGACGGGTGGCGGGAAAGCCGGAGGGCGTTACTCCGCGTCCTCCGTTACGTCGCGCGCGGAGATCCAACCCTCCCTCAGCGCCTTGCTGGTCGCTTCTCCACGGGAGGTAACCCCCATTTTGGGGTAGATGTTGGCGAGATGGCGTTTGACGGTGGCCTCGGAAAGGTGGAGGCTGGCCGCTATCTGGCGGTTGCTCATGCCGCGGGCCGCGAGGAGCAAAACCTCCATCTCCCGCTGGGAGAGGTCGTCGGCTTTCTGCTCCGGGCGGCTCATGATCTCCGGGGGCATTATTATGACCTGGCTCTTTTTCGGGCCCGTGGGCTTCTCCGCGGCGAAGTGTACGGCCGTCAACAGCTCTCCTATGGTGGCGTTCTTGACCAGGTAGCCGCTGGCCCCCAGGCCCATGAGCTCCCGCACGAGGCGCGGGTCGTCGTACATGGTGACTACGACCACCTCGGGCCGCCGCGGGAGGCCGAGCATCCGCTCCATCGTTTCTCTGGCGCCCATCACGGGCATCTCCACGTCCAGGAGCACCACGTCGGGCTGGAGCTTACCGGCGAGGGCGAGAGCTTCCTGGCCGTCCTCCGCCTCCCCGACGACTTCTATCTGCTCGTCGGTGGCGAGCATCTCCTTGAGGCCCTGGCGGAACATGGTGTGGTCGTCCGCCAGCAGCACCTTTATCTTGCGTTCTGCTGCCATCTCATCCTCCCTGGCTCTGCCGGAGCGGCACGCGGACCTCGACCCTGGTTCCTTTCCCCGGGGCTGACGATGCTTTGAACGAACCTGCCAGGAGCGTCGCCCGCTCTTCCATGGACCGGAGCCCCAGGCCGGCAGGATCATCTCCGCCGCAGGTAAAGCCTTGCCCGTCGTCTTCGACGAAGCCCGAGACCTCCTGCGGGACGATGCGGAGACCGACCTTTACGTTCGTGCAGCCCGAGTGGCGGACGGCGTTGCGGACGGCCTCCCGCAGTATGAGGTATATCTGTCCGCGGAGGGAGTCTGGGAGGCGCGACTCCTCACCCCTCACGGAGAGCTCCCGGCGAATTCCGTCCGGCACGGATACCTCCAGGAGGTTGCGCAGGGCCGGGACGAGGCCCTCCCCGATCTCCGAGCGCCGGAGCTCCGAGGAGAGGTCGCGGGTAGTGTCCAGGGACGTCTTCGCCATCTTCTTCGCGAGCTCCAGCTTCTCTGTGGCGCGGAGAGGATCGACGCCGGCGAGCGCCTCGTAGAGCTGGAGGCTCTGATGGACGACGCCCATAGAGTGGGCCACCCGATCGTGAAGCTCGCGGCTGATCCTCTCCCGCTCGGCAACCTCGGCGCGGACCGTCCACTCCTGAAGGCGGAACCGTTCGCGTTCCTCAGCGGCCTTTCGGCGCTCGGTAACGTCCTCCAGCATGAGCACCACCTCGGAGAGGCGTCCGCCCGGGGTGTGCACCGGGTAGACGAAAGCTTCCAGCCACCGGGGCTCGCCGTTCAGGCCGGCCCGGGCGGGATCGTAGAGTATCGGTTCCGTGGTGGTTTCCACGCCGGCCGCACCGCTTTCTATAATGGGCATCAGGCCCGCCGCGCGCACCCGCTCCTCGTCGAAGACGTTCGCGGCCGCCGGGCTCTCGCCCAGATCCCAGATCTCCTTCCACGCCGTGTTCGAGCGCAGCGGCACGCCGGTGGGGGTGAAGACGTGGATGGCGAGCGGGGACTGCTCCACGATCTTGCGGAAACGCTCTTCGCTCTCGCGCAGGGCCTCCTCGGCCTTCTTGCGCTCCGTTGCGTCGGTCACGGTGCCGACCCACTCACAGACCTCCCCCTCCTCGTTCCGGATGGGCACCCCGCGCACGACGGTGTGCCGGTAGGAACCGGCGCGATCCCGGAGCCGGTACTCGGCCCTGAAAGGCTTCTGCGCGTGCGCCGTGAGCTTTCTGCCTTCGGCCGCCCGCAGCCGGTCTTCGGGGTGTACGGCATCCAGCCAGCCAATCCCCCGGTACTCCTCGAAGGTCTGCCCGGTGAACGTTTCCCAGGAAGGTATCTCCTGGAGGATCCGGCCCCCCACGTCAGCGTTCCAGACGATGGAGGCCGAGGCGGTGACCAGCGAGCGGTAGCGCTCCTCGCTCCGCCGGAGCGCCTCCTCGGCCCGCCTGCGCTCGGATATGTCCTGGAAGTACACCGAGAGGCCGCCGGACGGGGTGGGGTATGCCCGGCCCGAGATCCAGAGCCTCGTTACCGGCGAGACCGCCTCGAAACCGGTCGTGGTCCGCTCCCGCATGGCCCGCTGGAGCTTGCCGTAGATCTCCCGGTCTACCGCCTGGGGGAAGACTTCCCAGATGTTCTGGCCCAGAAGCGCCTCCCGCGGTTTGGACCAGAACTGCTCGGCCCGCCGGTTCACGTAGGTGAAGCGCTGGTCCCGGTCGAGCGCGAAAAAGGCGTCGCTGATGCTCTCGAGGATACTGTCGAGCGGCCGGCGTGTTTCACGAGCCCGCAGCCGGCCGCGCAACTCCGCGACCTCCCTCCGTAACCGCTCTACCTCGGAGAGCGGCCCGGCGCAGTTGCAAGGCTCTGCAGGGGTCATGGACCCGCCTCCGGTACAAGAGGCGTGTCCCGCCCAACCGCCGGCCCGCGCCTCCCGGCCCCGCCCGGAGCCCCGCCCGGAGCCGGAGAAACCGGGACAAAAGTCCTGCATGTCCGTGGCACGGTCATACATAATTCTAACCATTTTTCGCCGATAGCAGCGAAAAGGTCTTTCGCAGGCCACCCGGAAGCGTTATACACCAAGTGCGGCCAGACGTTGGAAGCGGGTCCGAAAACGGGCTCGCGGGGGCTGATGTCCGGCCGTGAGAGAGGCACTCCAGGCTTTATCCGCCGCCCGTCGCCCGGGAGCGCTGAAGCCGGGAGGGCCTGACACTTCACCCGGAGGGCGGTTTACAAGATGCAACTTTTAAAGGGGCGGCGCGACAGCGAGGCCGCCAGGAGCATGCCCGGTAGCTGGCTGCTACCTTTTCTCCTGCTCAGCATGCGCAATGGAGAAGTTTACGCCGAAGAGCTGCGCGGCGGCATCGACGAGTTGGGTTTCCGGCACATCAACACGAAGGAGTTGCACGAAACCCTGCGAAAAATGGAGCGGGAGGGTTTGATCTCCTCTGGTTGGGACGCGCCGGCTCCGGGGTTGCCGCGGCGGAGGTACCGTCTTGCGGAGACCGGGCGGGCTTACCTGGAGTTCTGGTCCGATTCTTTGCAGCAGTACCGTGAGGAGATGGACGTCTTTTTCGAGCTTTACAGAGGGTTACCCTACCAGGGAGGGAGCTTGTGAAGAACAGGGTGTCCAGGTCGCGCTTTTCGGAGTACGGCCGGCGACCGGAGAACGGTTCCGAACATCGGAAGCCGGGATGGACGTCCGGCAGGGTGTTCGTGTTCGCCGCCGGTGGCCTGCGCTGCGCCAACGCCGGAAGCGGTGAGCGTACAGGTTTCCTGGGTTACACCCCGAAGGAAATCTTCTGGCGGGACGTTCTGGAGATCGTGCACCAGGACGACCTGGCAGTAATATGGTCTTCCATCTTCCGGATAATGGAGTCTCCCGGGGCGTCGGAGTCAGTGAGAGTCCGCATGCGGGAAGCCGGTGGCGCGTGGCTTCCGGTAGAGGCCGCCGTACAGAACGTGCTGGAGGTGCCCGGCGA
>ML214229.1:0-315 GCA_004563715.1 Actinomycetota bacterium
GGAGCTTCTTCGCCGTGCTCTTGGCCTTCCCGACGCCGCTGCCGCCTTTCTTCTTGCCGCCGGTCTTGCCTTTCGCGGCTTTCTTTACCGCCCCTTTTACCTCTTTCTCCAGTCCGGCCACGCTGGTCGCTCCTTTCCCGGTTTTGTCACGCGAGTTTCTACCCGCCGGTGACGGGGCGCAAACGATAGAAGTTTCAAGCGCCGTACTATGGTAGGCTTACAATGTGCCCTACGAGGGCTGCGGGAGAGAGCCGTAGGGAAAGCGGCCGCCGAAGGTGAAAGGTCCGCGACAGCGATAGCTTCAGAGCGCTAAAC
>ML214229.1:325-7042 GCA_004563715.1 Actinomycetota bacterium
TTGTGGTAGTCTCTGCCATACGGCGCATCTCCTTTCGAGAACGGTGATGGTGGCAATCTCATTCTCGGAGGAATGCGCCTTTCTTCAAGGTTCTCGGATAGAGTCTAAATGTGGTAGGCTTATAACGTGCCCTACGAGGGCTGCGGGAGAGAGCCGTGGGGAAAGCGGCCGCCGAAGGTGAAAGGTCCGCGACAGCGATAGCTGCGCGGGGCGAATCTCTCAGGCAAAAGGACCGCAGCCGGAGGGCTTCCTGGAGAGTCCGGCTATAGCTTCGCTGGGGCCGGCGCCGACGGGGTAACACTCTCAGGTCAGGGACAGGGCGAAAAAACGGAACGCTCACCCGAGACAAGGGGGTACAGCCGCGTGGCCAGATTTACACCGCACACCGACGACGACATCCGGGAGATGCTGGAGGCCGTCGGGGTCGAGGCGCTGGACGACTTGTTCGATGACGTTGCGCCGAAGTTCGAGGGAAGCCTGGACCTCCCGCCGGTAAGCTCCGAATACGAGGCGTTAAAGGATGTGGCGGAGCTGGCGGGCAGGAACGTTACCGGGTTGCCGATCTTCCTCGGGGCCGGGGCCTACGACAGGATCACACCCTCCGCCGTCTCGTCCATAACCTCCCGTGGGGAGTTCCTCACCTCCTACACGCCCTACCAGCCGGAGATCAGCCAGGGCCACCTCCAGGCTATCTTCGAGTTCCAGTCTGTGATCTCCGAGCTTACCGGCCTGGAGGTCTCGAACGCCTCGGTCTACGATGGCTCCAACGCTGTCGCCGAGTCAGCCCTGATGACCGCCCGCCTCACCAAACGCGACCCGAAGGTCGCCGTCTCCGCGGGCCTGAACGCCCGCTACCGGGAGGTCATAGAGACCTACGGCGTGGAGGTCGTCGAGCTGCCGTTCGACGGGACCACGGACTACTCCGGAGTGCCGGACGACGTGTCGGGCGTCTTCGTCCAGAGCCCCAACTACTTCGGCGCCGTCGAGGACGTGGGGGCCGCGTCGGAGGCGGCGCACGCGGTGGGCGCGCTCGCCGTCGCCGTCTGCGACCCCATAGCCCTCGCCGTGCTGGAGGCTCCCGGGAAGCTCGGCGCGGACATCGCGGTGGGGGAGACCCAGCCGCTGGGGATGCCCCTGGTCTTCGGCGGCCCCTACGCCGGGTACATGGCGACCCACCAGAAGAACGTGCGCCAGCTTCCGGGCCGCATCGCCGGGGAGACCGTGGACCAGGACGGCCGGCTCGCCTACGTGCTCACCTTGCGCGCCCGCGAGCAGGACATCCGGCGTGCCCGGGCCAACTCCAACATCTGCACCAACCAGGCGCTCACGGCCCTCGCCGCCACCGTCTACGCCGCCCTCCTGGGACCGGAGGGCCTGCGCGAGGTGGCCGGGCTTTCGGTTTCGAAGGCCCACTACCTGGCGGAGAAGCTCGGGGAGGCCGGGTTCGCCCTCCGCTACCCCGACGCGCCGTTCCTGTGGGAGTTCGCCGTCGAGCTGCCGGACGCGAAAAAGGCCAACGAGGCGTTGCTGGAGGCCGGGATCGTGGGCGGCCTCGACCTCGGGGACGGGGCGATGCTCGTCGCGGTGACGGAGAAGAGGACCAGAGAAGAACTGGACGCTTTCGTGGAGGTGGTAGCCGATGCCGTTTAACCTGATCCGGGACAAGGGCCGCGAGGGCCGCCGGGGCTACACGCTCCCGAAGCCCGACGTCGAGACCAGGAAGCTCGAGGACGTGCTCCCTGAGAAAGCCCGCCGCCAGGAGAAGCTGCGGCTGGCCGAGGTGGACGAGCCCACCGTGATCCGGCACTACACCAACCTCTCGCGCCAGAACTGGGGCATCGACACCAACTTCTACCCGCTCGGCTCCTGCACGATGAAGCACAACCCCCGCGCCAACGAGGCGGCGGCCGCCGTCCCGGGCTTCGCCGGGCTCCACCCGCTCCAGCCCGAGGCGCAGGCGCAGGGCGCGCTCCAGGTCATGCACGAGCTGCAGGGCTTCCTCTCAGAGATAAGCGGCTTCCCGGCCGTCTCCCTGCAGCCGATGGCCGGCGCCCAGGGCGAGCTGACCAGCATCCTGATGGTCAAGAAGTACTTCGAGGACGCTGGGGACGAGGGGCGCACCACCGTCATCGTTCCCGAGACGGCCCACGGCACCAACCCGGCCACCGCCACGATGGCCGACTTCAAATCCGTCGAGGTCGGCCTCGACGAGCACGGCTGCGTCGCCGTCGAAGAGCTGCGGGACATGGTGGACGAGACTACCGCCGCGCTCATGATCACCAACCCTAACACCCTGGGCGTCTACGAGCGGAACATCGCCGAGATAGCGGAGGTCCTGCACGAGGTCGGGGCTTTCTTGTACATGGACGGCGCCAACATGAACGCCAACCTGGGCCGCATGCGCCCCGCCGACGCCGGCGCGGACATCATGCACTACAACCTGCACAAGACCTTCTCCACCCCCCACGGCGGCGGCGGTCCCGGCTCGGGCGCCATCGCCTGCTCCGAAGCTCTGGCTCCCTTCCGTCCCGACCCGGTTGTCGAGACGTCGGAGGAAGGCTACACTCTCGTCCGGCCGGAGAAGAGCATCGGCCGTGTCTCCACCTTCCACGGCAACTTCGGGGTGCTACTGAAAGCTTGGAACTACATCAAGATGCACGGCCCCGAGCTGCGGGACGTGGCGGACATGGCCGTGCTGAACGCCAACTACGTCCGCGCCCGGCTCCGGGGCACCTACCGCATCCCCTACGACGAGCTCTGCAAGCACGAGGTCGTCGTGCAGCCGCCGGAGGGCAAGAAGGCGCTGGACATCGCCAAGGGCCTCATAGACCACGGCTACCACCCGCCCACGGTCTACTTCCCGCTCGTCGTCAAGGAGGCGATGCTCGTAGAGCCGACCGAGTCCGAGTCGAAGGAGACGCTTGACGACTTTATCGGGGCGATGCTGGAGTTGGCCGAGACGAGCCCCGAGGAACTGGAAGAGGCACCGACGCACGCCCCGACCCGGCGCCTGGACGAGGCCCGCGCGGCCCGCAAGCTGAAGGCCCGGTGGTAGCCGTGTCCTCCACGGAGCTTCGCCGCACCCCGCTCTACGAGGAGCACAGGTCTCTGGGCGCCAGGCTGGTGGACTTCGCCGGCTACGAGATGCCCGTCCAGTACGAGGGCATAAAGGCCGAGCACGGGGCTGTGCGCGAGCAGGCCGGGCTTTTCGACGTCTCGCACATGGGCGAGGCCGTGTTTCGCGGCCCGAACGCCGAGAAAGCCGTGCAAAGGCTCGTTACCCGCGACGTCTCGCGCCAGGAGGCCGGGCAGGCCGGCTACTGCGCGGTCTGCTACGAGAGCGGCGGGACGGTGGACGACGTGATCGTCTACAAGCGGCCCGAGGACTTCCTCGTCGTCGTCAACGCCTCCAACCGCGAGAAGGACCTGGAACACTTCCGCGCCAACACCCGAGACCTGGACGTGGAGATCGTCGACGAGTCGGACGACTGGGCGCTTCTCGCGCTCCAGGGGCCGGAGGCCGAGAGCATTTTGCGGCAGTTTACGGACGAGGACCTCTCGACTATAAAGCCCTTCCGCTTTGTAGAGGGGAAGATCGGAGGCGCGCCGGCCATCATCTCCCGCACCGGCTACACCGGTGAGGACGGCTTCGAGCTGTACCTGAGGCCGGATGACGCGCCGGGCCTGTGGCGCGGGCTCGTGGAGGCCGGAGCCACCCCGGCGGGGCTTGGGGCGCGGGACACGCTGCGCCTGGAGGCCGGCATGTGCCTCTACGGTAACGAGCTGAACCCCGAGATCACGCCGCTTGAAGCGGGCATCGGCTTCGCCGTCCACTTGAACAAGGAAGAGGAGTTTATCGGGCAGGCCGCGCTCCAGGAGGAGAAGGAGCACGGCTTGAAGAAGAAGCTC
This sequence comes from Actinomycetota bacterium, assembly GCA_004563715.1. Classification (GTDB taxonomy): domain Bacteria; phylum Actinomycetota; class Rubrobacteria; order Rubrobacterales; family Rubrobacteraceae; genus SIRX01. Next base: position 4,235 of record ML214229.1, read on the forward strand.
GTGGGCTTCAAGCTGGAGGGGCGCGGCATCGCGCGTCACGGCCACCCGGTCCTGTTGGAAGGGAAGCGCGCCGGTGAGGTCACCAGCGGGACCATGTCCCCGACGCTAAACGAGGCGATAGGGCTTGCGCTAGTGGCCCCGGGGGTGGAAGATAGGCTCGACGTGGAGATAAGGGGCCGCACCGTGCCGGCCCGCACCGTGCCGGTGCCGTTCTACAAGCGCGGCAAGCGGTAGCTGAAAAAGCGATAGTCGGGGAGGAAAGTTGAGCATACCGGAAGGTCTCCAGTACGCAAAGAGCCACGAGTGGGTACGCGTCGAGGACGGCGTGGCTACCGTAGGCATCACCGAGCACGCCCAGGAGGAACTGGGCGATGTGGTCTTTGTCGAGCTGCCGGAAAAAGGCGCCTCCTTCAGCGCCGGTGACACGTTTGGCACCATCGAGAGCGTCAAGGCCGTCTCGGACCTCTACGCCCCGGTGGGCGGCGAGGTGGTCGAGGTCAACGACGCGTTGAACGATACCCCCGAGAGCGTCAACGAGGACCCTTACGGTGAGGGCTGGATCATCAGGATGCAGGTCTCCGAGGAGGGGGAAGACCTGCTCTCCGCCGGCGAGTACGAGAAGTTCTTGGAAGAGGAGGGGTAGCCGCAGGGTCCGGAGCTACCCAGCTTCGCCCCGCAGCAGGCACCGGTAGAGGTCTCGCGTTTCGGCGGCGGGCTCCAGGCCGCCGAGGCGTTCGAGCACCCGGGCGCACAGTTCGTACTGGCGCGCCGCCCGCTCCCGGAGCCCGAGCCGGGCGTAGCAGCGCATGAGCCGCCGGTGGCTCTCCTCGTGGCGGGGGTCCTTCTCCAGCACCCGGTAGCAGAGCCCGGCGCCGGCCCATATGTCGCCGCGGCGCACGTAATGCTCGGCGAGCCTCTCCAGCAGGTCCAGGTACGCGCTGGAGAGCCGCTCGCGCTCGATTATGGTCCAGTCCTCGTACAGGTCCTCGATCAGGTACTCTCCCCGATAGAGGCCCACCGCCTCCTCGTACTCCCGGACCGCTTTTCCGGTTTGCCCCGAGTCCTCCAACGCCCGGCCCCGCCCGCGGCGGGCCTCGAACTCCGCCACGTCCGACGATACGCGGACCCCCGTCGGCAGCCGGTAGCGTCCCGCTTCGAGCAACAAGAGGCCCGCCAGGTCTCCGTCCACGGGGTTGCCGGCCAGGGTTTTGCGCAGGTCGTACACTGCCGAGTTCAGAGACCACCGGGCACGCCGGAGACTGGAATCCGACCACAGCCACCCCATCAGCGAGTCCCGGGACACCGGGTGTGGATGGCGGGCCAGCAGGTACTTGAACAGCGAGACCGCCCGCTTGTTGCGTCCCAGGTACAGGGCTTCTCCCCCGTACAGCACCTCGAAATCACCGAAAAACCGCGCCCGAAGCCCGTTCCGGCCCACGACGCTCCCCGTATCCCGCCCTTCCTGCCGGTAGATCCCCGGCTCCTCCAGCGTACTGCGCAAGGCCTGCCTCCCTCGTTAGAAGGTTCCTGGGAAAGCCCCCGGCGGGAGGTTTGCGGGCTGGGACGCTTCACCCGCTGCGGTATAATCCGCGACAGGGCGAGCGTCTCCATCCTCATACCCCTGGAGAGACCGTTCCTGGTTGGTAGCCGCACGAACCGGTCTCTCCGAGGCCCCGGGTGGGGGCGCTCCTCTTGACTCCTTTTGCTCCTGCTCTCGCCGGTAGTCTACAGCACCGGCCCGTGAGTAATCAAATGTTTACCCACGAGGCAGAAACCGTTAGAATACGGTTTGCTGGTACCTGCGGGGTTTGTGAGGGTCGGGAGGCGACGGTGGCCGAGGGGTTGGACGTGAAGGGGATGGAGATCCTGGGCTTCCTGGCGTGCCGGAGCACGCGGGGGGAAGGTCCCCCGAGCCTGCGGGAGGTGTCTGCGGCGGCCGGGTTCCGGAGCTCCCGCAGCGCCCACGTACACCTGCGGAAGCTGGAGGAGGGCGGGTACGTGGAGCGGGAGCCCGGGCGCGCGCGCAGCATAAAGCTGACCCGGAGGGGGTGGAGCGCCGCGTTGTCGGAGACGCCGCTGCTCGGGCGCATAGCGGCCGGGCGCGGGTTGGAGGCCGTGGCGGTCGGCGACGAAGCTTACTCGCTGGTGGCGGAGCTCTTGATCTCCCGCTCCGGCAACGCCCGCTACCTGCTGCGGGTGGTGGGGCAGAGCATGCTGGACGCGGGGATACACGAGGGAGACCTCCTGGTGGTCGAGGAGCACGAGTCACCGCCAGAAGGGACCGTGGTCGTCGCCCTGCTCGGGGAGGGCGAGGAGGCGACCGTCAAGCGCCTGTACCGGGAGGACGGCCAAATCCGGCTGCGACCCGAGAACCGCGAGCACGAGGACATAGTGGTTCCCGCCGACAAAGTGCGGGTACAGGGCCGGGTAGCCTACGTGATACATCCCCCGCGCGGGTGAGCGCGAAGCTGTTTATATGTGCCTTTTGCAGGTATTTGCAGAAAGTTTCTAAATTCTCTGTTCCAATGGCTTTACAAAGTGTAGCGAGCGCGGTAACATACTGTCAGTCGGTTGGTGCGATACCAAATCGACACAATTAAAGAGCCCGGGGCGCTACTCCTCCTTTCCCTTTCCCCACCTATCACCCCTATAGCGCCCCGGGTTCTTCCTCTCTCTACACCCGATAGCAGACAGCAAGCGAGAGCGGCGTTTTTTAGAGGTTCGGGGGGCTGTGGCCCACGAAAAGCGGCCCCCTCATCCCAGGGGGCCGCTTCGCAAGGTCGGGTGTCTCTGGCCGGCTTTCCCTAG
>SIRX01000090.1 GCA_004563715.1 Actinomycetota bacterium
GAGCTCGATTGGCGGCGAGGGTGGCGCTGCATAACTTCTGTATCTGGCTCAATGACCAACTCGGTCGGCCCCGTCTGAAGTTTGCAGATCTGATGGGATGGTGAGTTCACAATTCACACCAAGCGTTCAAGGACACGGTCGCACCGGCAAAAGCCCCGTCCGCCACGCCGCGGCCGGGCGTCTACCCCCGGACGCAACTCGTCACGCTGGACTCGCAGCCGGGCACGGTTATCCGCTACACGCTAAACGGACAGCGGCCGACCGCCACGAGCCCCGTGTACCGCAAGCAGATCAGGATCGCCAAAACCCGCACCATAAAGGCTATCGCGATCGACCGCGCGGGCAACAGGAGCCCCGTCGGCGTCTACCGCTACGTGATCCGTTAAGCGCCGGACAGGCAGGGTAAACCTCCGAAGCCGGGCTCCCAGGAGCGGGAGCCCGGCTTCGTTCCGGGTAGGACTTGACGCCGGCTCCGGCTGGCCCGCTCGAAGCAGAGCTCTCGGCGCGAGTCGGATAGTCGCGCGCCGCAGATCATCCCGGCCAGCACTAACGCCTTGTTGGAGGCCCGGGGCATCATGCGCACGCCCGGGAGCCCGTATGTCGAGCGGTTGTTGAGGTGCAGAGGGACTTTCCCCGGCGTAATCTGGTCTTCGTGCCGGGGCTAACGCTGCCTTAGATTGGCCGTCAGAAACGGTGTCTGACGTGTCCGTCAGCCGATCTCCGAGGCCCGGCCCGCCGCTTCTTCGAGCGCCGCGAGTGCCTCCGACTGGTTCATGCCGGTGCTCCGGAGAAGGTCCACAGCCATCGCCCGCACCTGCCCGACGAGGACGCTTATGGCCAGGTCGTGCCGGTCTTTGAGTATCTCAGTGGCCCCCCGGGCGGCTTCCAGAGCATACCGCCGCGCCTGTTCGGGCCCCGAGTACTCCTCCAGGTAAGTGGCCAGCGACTCGACGGCCCTCGAAAGGTCGACCAGGGCCTCCGGCAGGACCGGCGGGATCTTGTCCCCCCTTCTGACGGCGTTCGCCGCCCCGCGGGCCAGCACGCGGGTGTTGATGGCGGACAGCTCCAGCCGGATCGAGGCGCTGGAGTAGAGTTCGAGGTGCCCCAGGGCTCTGCGGCGGGTTGGGGAGCGCCGGGCCGTTTCGTAGCCGGCCTCGACGGCCTCGTAGAAGGTCCTGACCTGCTCGTCGACCTCGCGCGCCCTTTCGAGGACCCGCTCGGCCCGGCTGGGGTCGCTTTCCCTGAGCGCGCCGGAGATCTCCTCCAGGACCCCCGCCAGCTCGTCGAACACCGGGCGGGCGGCCCGCTCGACCCTTCGCTCGGGGTTGACGGGCAGAAGGTGGTTTATGGCCAGCGCCACCCCGCCCCCCACCAGGGCGTTGAAGAAGCGATCGGCGGAGAAACCGGCCTCCGGAGGCTGCAGCACGATGACCAGTATGGCGGAGACGGCGGCCTGATTGACCAGGAGCGTCCGGTCACTAAAGAGCACCACCGCCGCCATAGCCAGGGTCACCACTATCCCCAGTTGCAGCGTGCCGACGCCGATAACGAGCACGATGAGGTCCGCCACCACGAGCCCCACGGCGACGCCGACGGCCACTTCCACCGCCCGCCGGCCCCGCTGTCCCAACGCGAGGCCCAACGTGAGAACCGCTGCTATGGGCGCGAAAAAAGGCTGCTCGCTGCCCATTACGAACGCGGCCAGAAAGTAGGCGGTGCTGGCGGCCGCCGCCGTCTGGAGTATGGGCCAGCCGTTGGTCCCGAGCCGCCCGGCTCCCCGGGCGAAGCGTCCTCGAACCCTGGAGAAGATGTTCGTGTCTCTGGCGGCGCTCACGCCCTGCCCGTCCCGGCCACCGTTCGTTCAAACTCCCCGCGCGCTGTCTCTAGCCGCACCACTATACAGCAGGGACACACCGCGCTACCGTCGTTCTGGCGGGTGGATCGGCTACCCCGGCTTCCACGACGAGCGTCGCGGATCTGGCGAAAGATAGCCCATTTGTGGGATGCGCCCGCCGGGCCGCCGGTACATCATTAGCGGTGATGTACCGTGGCCGGCGTCCGGTTATGCGCAGCCTTCGTCATCCTCTACGACGCCGGCCACTCCTCTGATGCGTCGCGGCGTCTCTTGTGCTCTTCCGAAAGCCTCCGACCAGCTTAGCCCATATGGGCTAACAAAAGATCGCCCATATATGCGATGCCGGGGCTAGAGTTTCGGGCGAACATACTCTTGCTGCAAATGGCCGATAAAGGAGCAGAAGATGATGGAGCAGCGTAGTGGAAACCGGGCGGCGATACTCAAGGTGTCGATCATCGCCCTCCTGGCGCTGGTGGTGGCCCTGATCGCCCTCGCTCCCCAGGGCGCCGGGGCGCAGACAGCCCCCGTGGACCGGCGGAACGTCTCGGCGAACAACGAGGACAACGGCTTGCCGAGGTGGTATCGGGACGCCCGGGGCAAGCTGGCGTTCCAGTGCCTAAGCGACCAGGCGCTGTGCGCCATCGAGGACCCGGCGCTCATAGACGAGGTCGTCTACTGGGCGGGCGAGGCTTCGATGCCGGTGGGCCGGGCCGACGCGCGGGGCCGGCAGGGAGAGGCCCTGTTGGTGATGGCCGTCGAGGGCGCGTTCGAGACCCCGGAGACGGCTTCGGACCCGATAACCGGCAGCGTGATCCTCGTAAGAGCCAGAGGACTCCGGCCCAACACGGTCTATAAGGTCAGCCACCCCTACGGCAACTTCAGCGTCCGTACCAACGACAGGGGCCAGTTCCCCCGGAACGCCAAGACGCTCGTCGAGCACGGCTGCGACATAGAGCCTGGCGATATCTGCAACTTCCGGCTCGCCCTGCGGAGCCCCGTCTTCAACAACTTCCTGCGCTGGGACCCCAACGTCGCGCCTGCCGCACCGCAGGGATACTACGGTGACCCGGAGGTGGGCCACAGGGTCGTCGGCAGCCTCATCAAGAACAAGGCCGGCAAGCCCCAGAACTACTTCCGCATCGAAGGACCTGCTGCCGGCGGCGCGGGCAAGACCGTCAAGCAGACGGGCCGGTTCTTTATCACGGGCCAGAAGTTCCGGGATGTAGACACGAACCCGGCCCCGCTGGAGGAAGAAGAGGTTAACGCCGGGTAGATCTCAAGCAGCACGAGCCAAGTACTCAACTCACGGGGCCTCGTCCGCCAGGGCGGGGCCTCCCTGGCTGGAGGGAGAGCTGGCTTCTAACCGCGGCCCGAGTCCTGCAACTCCCGGAGCAAGACCTTCAGCCTCGGGGCAAGGTCTTCGATCTCGTCGGGGGCGCATTGGACGTGGAGGTGGATGTTCACCATCGGGCCGCCAGCCTCGTTTGCCTCGGAGATAGAGATGCTGGCCGGTCCCGCCAGCTCGACGTCTCCCGGCTCCGGGCTGCCCCCGCCCGGGACCTCGTCCACGGTCGCGACGAGGGTGCCGTCCCGCTCTCTCAGAAGGTCGGCGGCCTTGAGCATCTCGATGACCGCGCCGGCGCCCGTCATGACCGGCTTGTTGCGGGGCTGGCCGGCGGCGTACGCTATGTACGCCTGGACGGTAGAGTAGGCCATGCCTTCGCGCAGCTTCACGGCGGCGACCACGTTCTGCAGAAACTCGCTCGTGGAGAAGATCTCGCGCCAGTTGCGCCGGATGCCGTCCCGGTCCTTGCGCTCCAGCGCGAGGGCCAGCGACCGGCCCTGGGGGGTGACGACCTTCTCCCGTTCACCCTCGAGCACCCCGATGTCCGTGAGAAAGGCGTTGGTCCGGCTGACGCTCGACTGGTGGACGGCGTCGAGCTTGCTCACGTCGCCTGGACCGGCCGCCTCGTCTCGGGTGCCGTAGGCCACGATTATGTTCACGAGCCCCTCGTACGGTGAGCCCGGCAGCCGAAACCCGTTCTCCGCCATCCAACGCCTCCTCTCCCCCGACGACCGTACAAGACCTGCCGGCCATTATAGCGGGGTGCAGGACAGCCGGCCCGGACGGACTTTGCCGCCTTGATCCCCCGTCCGCCCCGGTGTAGGGTCTGCGGACTGTGGGAGAGCAGGCAGCCAGACGGCAATACAACCTCTCGAAGAACCAGCCTCCCGACGACCCGGCTCGCGGCCCGGGCGTGAGGGTCTCCGGCGCCAACCGATTGCGAACGGCGGTCTCGTGCGGGTCTTGATCGCCGGTTGCGGGTACGTCGGGAGCGCCCTGGGGCTGGCGCTGGCCGCTGACGGCCACGAGGTGTTCGGCTTGCGCCGCAACCCCGGTACCCTCCCGCCGGAGATAAAGCCGGTCTCTACCGACCTGGCACGACCCTTGCCGGCAGGCGCATTGCCCCCGGACCTCGACGTCGCCTTCTACACCGCCTCCGCCGCCGGAGCGAACGACGAAGCGTACCGGACCGCCTACGTCGAGGGCCCCCGCAACCTCCTCGCCAGCCTGATTTCCAGCAGCCCGGGCCTCCGTCGGTTCCTGTTTACCTCCAGCACGGGTGTCTACGCCCAGAAAAACGGCGAGTGGGTGGACGAGGATTCTCCCGCGGAGCCCGAGACGTACTCTGGCCGCCGCCTGTTGGAGGGCGAGCGGGTGGTGCTCGGTGGTCCCTACCCGGCCACGGTGCTGCGGCCGGCCGGGATCTACGGTCCCGGACGTACCCGTTCTGTAGACCGGGCGCTCGAAGCCCCGCCGCCCGAGGCTCCGCCCGTCTACACCAACCGCATCCATCGCGACGACTGCGCCGGGGCGCTGCGGCACCTCGCGCTCCTGCCGAAGCCCGGACCGCTCTACCTGGGCGTAGACCACGAGCCGGCTGAAAAACGCGCCGTGGCGGAGTGGTTGGCAGCACGGCTGGGCGTCCCGGTCCGGGAGCAAACTTCCTCCGGGTCGGCGCGCCGCCGGACCAACAAGCGGTGCAGCAACGCCCGGCTGGTCTCCACGGGCTACGAGTTCCGATACCCGACGTTCCGGGAAGGTTTCGCCGCGCTGCTCGGCGGGTAAAAGCGCTCGCGCCTATAATACGGGATAAGAAAATACGGGATAAGAAAAGTTTGCCAGGCGGGAAGGAGATGCAGACGATGACCAACGAAAATCCGATCGACACGGGAGGTACCGCCACGCCCCTGGACCTCTGGTCGACCTGGTTCAAGAAAAGCCTGGAAGGAACACAGCCGCCACCGGACCCCGAGAACCTCTTCGGGGGGGACCCGATGCTGGCGACGGTCGACAAGATGTGGCGGGCCAACCCGCTGCAAGACGTGCTGCCCATAAACTGGGCCGAGATCACGCGCGCCCTCCAGACCCTCTGGATGCGCGAGATGTCCGACCCGCAGCGCGCCATGCGGGCCGCCACGGAGTACAACGCCCGGATGATGGCCGCCACGATGGAGGTCTGGAACACGGCCGCGGCCCGGATGTGGGGCCTGCCGGTGCGGGAGCAGAGAAAGCAAGCCGAGCCCGGTAAGGGAGACAACCGTTTCAGCGCGCCCGAGTGGAACGACAACCCCTACTACAAGACCCTCAAGCAGATGTACCTGCTCGCCTCGGACTACCTGCTGAAAGAGGCGGAACGTACCGACGGACAGGACACCGAGGAGGAGCGCAAGCTGAGGTTCCACCTCAAGCAGTTCGTGGACGCCATGGCCCCGGTCAACTTCCTGCTCACCAACCCCGAGGCCCTGCGCCGGGCGGTAGAGACCGGCGGCCAGAGCCTCGCCGAAGGCGCGCGCAACCTGACCCAGGACGTGGAGCAGGGCCAGCTCAGCATGACCGACTACACGGCCTTCGAGCCGGGTGAGAACCTGGCGATCACCCCCGGCAAGGTCGTCCACCGCAACAAGCTCATCGAGCTGATCCAGTACGAGCCCCAGACCGAGCAGGTCTACCAGGTTCCGATGCTCATCATCCCGCCCTGGATCAACAAGTACTACATCCTGGACATGCGGCCCGAGAACAGCATGGTCAACTACCTGGTGCAGCAGGGCTTTACCGTCTTCGTCGTGAGCTGGAAGAACCCCGACGCTTCTATGGAGGACACCAGCTTCGAGGACTACATGGACCTGGGGCTTTTGGAGCCCGCGAACGTCGTCCGCGAGATCACCGGCAGCGACACCGTGAACCCGATGGGCTACTGCATCGGCGGCACGCTACTCTCCATGACGCTCGCGTACCTGGCGGCCAGGGGCGACGATGCAGTGTTCGGACCCTCGACCTTCATGGTCGCCCTCCAGGACTTTGAGAAGGTCGGCGACATGGGGGTGTTTATAGACGAGCCGCAGGTGGACTTCATGGAGCAGCAGATGCTGGAGCGGGGCTACCTGGACAAAGGCCAGCTCTACAACATGTTCAACCTGCTCCGCTCTAACGAGCTGATCTGGGCTAACGTCGTGAACAACTACCTGCTCGGCCAGAAGCCGCCCGCCTTCGACCTGCTCTACTGGAACTCCGACGGCACGCGCATGGCCCGGGAGGCCCACAGCTTCTACCTCCGCAACACCTACCTGGAGAACAACCTTATAAAGCCCGGCAAGGTCGTTCTCAAGGACGTGCCCATAGACCTGAGCAAGATAGAGGGCGACATCTACGCCGTCGGGGCCGAGAAGGACCACATCGTCCCCTGGTACTCGGCGTGGCGCGTCAGCCAGCTCGTCAGCGGCAAGGTCCGCTTCGTGCTCGCCTCCAGCGGGCACATTGCCGGCATGATCAACCCTCCCGCGAAGGAGAAGGGCCGCCATTGGGTCAACGACGAGGGCGACGCCGGGGACTTCGCTACCGCCGAAGAGTGGAAGAAGGGCGCCACCGAACGCCCGGGCAGCTGGTGGACCGACTGGGTGGAGTGGCTGGGCGCTCGCTCCGGCGATAAAGTCTCGCCCCCGTCCATGGGCAGCGAAGAGTACCAGCCCATTGAGGACGCCCCCGGCACCTACGTAAAGGAGCGGTAGAGACCTACTTCCACTTGATCGTGCAGCCGACCGGCCGGGTCTCTTTTACCGAGGGCTCCCGGCCGGCCAGCACGGCCTCCACGGCGTCCCGCAGGTAGTGCTCCCGCACCGCCTCCGGGTCGTCGTACTCGTCGTCCACCGCCCCGTGGTAGGCGAGCTTGCCGTCGCTGTCGAACAGGAACACCTCCGGGGTGCGCTCCGCGCCGTAGGCCGCGGCGATTTCCTGGGTCTCGTCGTGGAGGTAGGGAAAGCTGAAGCCTTTCTCCTCGGCGCGCCGCCGCATCTGCGGGAAGCCGTCGTCCGGGTACTTCTCCGCGTCGTTAGCGTTGATCGCGAGTACCTGCAAGCCGCTGTTCGCGTAGTCGTTTTGTATTGCGATTATGCGATCCTCCCAGGCCCGGGCGTAGGGGCAATGGTTGCAGGTGAAGATCACGGCGACGGCTTTTTTGTCCCTATAGTCAGCCAGGCTGTGGCTCTTTCCGTCCACGCCGGGCAGCTCGAACGGTACGGCCTCGTCTCCGATGTTCAGGTTCGTCATCTCGTTCCTTTCTCGTAGTGGCAGTCAGCCGGTTGTGGCGGCCTCGATGGCGGCCCGGATCATGGTTTCCGAGGGCAGCGGTGAAAGGCGTCCGTTCTCCAACTGGTAGGTGCGGCACGTCAGGGTGTAGTGGGGCTCCGGCGGCGGGGATATGTCCCGGCCTTCGACCTGGATGGTCGGGGAGCCGGCAAAGCGCAGGTCTCGCGCCTGCTCCTCGGAGGTTACCTCGGTCACCTCGATCTCGGCCCGCACGCCCTCCTCCGAGATAACGCGCCGCAGGCGCTCCAGCGCCCGCTCATGGGACGGACAGTCCTCGAAGTAAAGAAAATCTACCCGCAACGCCTTCTCCTTCCGGCGGTCATCCGGGACAGAGTGTACAACCTCCCACGGGTTTCGGAGGCGCGGCGCCTGTTTGTGAGGCGGGGAGCCCTAGCCGGAGGGTTTTCGTAGGCTCCGGATCCAGCCCCACACCCGGCGCGCCGGGCGGCGGACGGCCTCCAGTAGAGCGCCGAGGGCCGGGTAGGGTTCCGGCGCGAGGAAGTCGAGTATCTCCTCGTTGACCTTGTCGGCGCGTTCGACAAAGACCAGGTGGCCGGCGTTCTCCAAGACGAGCAGCCGCGCATCGGGGAGCTTGTCTGCTAGAGACCGGGCGTTGGAGACGGGCACGACGCGGTCGTCGGCGCCGTGGATCACCAGGGCCGGGTTGGGCAACTCATATATCGCGGAGGACAGGTCGAACCGGCTGCCGGCCACCATCTGCTTTACGTATTCCGACAAGGGGGGCGCGTCGGCGACGCGCCAGCCGACCATCTGCTCGAACTCTTCGGAGCGGGCTTCCGGGTAGTCCTCGGAGACCGCCACGGCGAGACCTTGCCGCACGGCTTCTTCCCGTCTCACGGTACCCCACCCGAGCATCTTACCGAGCGTGTCCAGGGACATGGGCTCGTGGTCCGAACCTCCGTGGCTGGTTGAGACGAGCACCAACCGGTCTACCAGCTCCGGTCTCCGCAGCGCCAGCTCCTGGGCCACAAAGCCGCCGAGCGAGGTGCCCAGCACGTGGGCTTTCTCCACGCCCAGGTGGTCCAGCAACGCCGCCGCGTGGGAGGCCAGGTTGGGGACGCTGTAGGCGCCTCCCTCCGGGTCCAGGTGGCCTATGTTCCGGATGTCGAAGCTTATGACCCGGAACCGGCGGGAGAGCGCCGGAGACTGCTTGAACCAACTCCAGCGCCCAAAGCCCATCCCCCCGATCAACAACAGGGGAGGCCCCTCGCCGGAGACGTCGTAGTCGATGCTGGAGTCAGATGCTCGCATTACAGGCATAAGGCAGATTCTAACGTGCGTAGTTCATCTATGTGTAAAAAGCATGCTAAACGGCGGCTGCGGGTGTGAGCTACTTCACCCAGGTGGCGGGTTCAGCGTACGCCGGCTGGTTCTTGTTCCCGGTTGGAGGGGCTACTCTGCGGCTCTCTCCCGTAGACGTGCACGTAGCAGTTGCGGTACATGCGGCGCCGCAGGTGCAACTGCTGGACCTGGCGCGTTACCTGTTGCCGGAGCAGGAACAGCGAGACGGCCCGCTTGATGCGGGGCCAGAGGTCCGTCTGGGGGGGGTAGAGTTCCGCTTCGTAGAGGTACTCTTGCAAACCTGCGATCTGGTGTTCGAGGCTTTCTATCTCCTGCAAGACGCGTTCTTCTTTCGACACGGCTATCGACCTCTAAAGCTTGCGGCCTGCGCCTACAGCGTTATTCTAACCCGCCGCCGGTTGACGCGCGGTGCAAAATCTGGCCGGTCTGCGCCTCACATCCGGGCGTTGAGGCCGAAACGGCGGGCCAGGGCCTCTTGCACCCTCTGTACCGTTGCGAACACCACCTTGAGCACGTTCTGCTGGGTGTTGTTGAGGTCCGAGGGGTTGATCTGGTTGTTAGGCTTCTCCCCGCGCTCGATAGCCCGCAGGTGGTGCATAAAGCGCAGCTCCGTCAGGTAGTTGTAGGCGTCGAGGGCGTCTTCGGCGGTGGCTTTGAAGTCGGGGATCTCCCGGGCGATGTGGCGCAGGCGGTCTTCGGTGTTGGCGGAGTCCAGATAGCCGAGTTGTATGGACAGCACGCGCGCGGCGTCCACCAGCGGCCGCAGGCCGCGTCGCTTGACGTTGAAGGTGTGCCGGTACTCGCCCGAGCGCTCCAGCACGAAGCGTCGGAAAAACGAGAGCGGAGGCCGGTTACCCAGGGCGTTCTGAACCATGAACGGCAGGAACCGCCGGGCTTCGTCCAGCGATCCCAGGATGCTATCTTTAACTTCCTCCACCAGCTCCATGTCCCCGTAGAGGCCGCGCAGGTCGAAAAAGACCGAGGCCCACACCAGCACGTCGGCGTCGGGGGTCGTTATCAGGTCGCGGAAGGTCTTTTTCCAACCGCTGGCGGGCTGGCGGAGGCTGGGGTTGCGGGCCATGATGTCGCCCTCACAGAGCGCGAAGCCGGCGTGGGCCAGCACCTCGTTGGCGCGCCAGGCCAGCTTGCCAAACCACTCCTCGGCCCTCGCGGCCTCTTCCTCGCTGGCGGGGTCCGCGTAGACCAGGGCGTTGTCCTGGTCGGTCAGGAGGCTCATCTCGCCGCGGCCTTCGCTGCCCAGAGACAGCCAGGCCCACGGCAGGTCCACCCGCAGCTCCGGGTGTTCGTCGCCGAGCTCCTTTTCGACCAGCTGGATCAGGCGGGTCATCAGATGGTCGTTGAGCTCGGTGTTTATGGTTACCAGGTCTTTGGGCTTGACGCCCTGGCGTTCGAGCCGGACGAGCAGCTTGTTTGTCTCGCCCCGGGAGCCGTAGAGGTCTTGCAGCGAGGTCGTCTGCCCGAGGCGTTCGGTTATAAACGCCGGGCTGTGGCCCTGGGCGCGGGAGATGTCCTTGTCCGAGATAACGCCGAGCAACCGCGTGCGACGGCCTTCCCTCTCCGACACGACCACGTGATACGTCTGGTGCTGCATCATGTCCATCAGCGCCTGGAAGACCGGCTCGTCCGCGTCGAGCCTGAGGGCGTCCCGGAGCATCAACTCCTCGACGAGGGTATCGAAAGATGCCCCCTCGGCGACGATCTTGTTGCGGAGGTCTATGTCCGAGAGGATGCCCAGTACCTGGCCGTCCTCCACTACGACCACGGAGTCCGCGTTCTCGGCCCGCATGGTCTGAGCCACCTCGCGGGCCGTCGCGCCGGGAGCGCAGACCACCGGGCTCCGGCCCACGAGCTCGCCGAGGGTGGTGCCGAAGAGCAGCCGCGAGCTGGAGGCGTCCGGCCGGGAGCCCGCCTCTCCCTCGTACCCGCCGAGCTCCTTGTTGAAAAAAGCGGCGAACTCCGGGTGCGTCTCGTACAGTTCCCGAAAGTCCCTCGCCCCGAGCAGGACGCAGACCGCCGGCTCCAGAGCCCGGGCCTCAAACGGCAACCGGCCCCCGTTTATCAGGCCGTGGTTGCCGAACAGGTCCCCCTCGCCGTACTCGTCCACGAGCTGTCCGGACTCCCGGTCCGTCAGCCGGACGGAGCCCGACTCTATAATGTAGAGGTGCTCGTGTGCCGTGCTCCCCTGCTCCAGGATCACCTCTTCCGGCAGGAAATACCTCACGAAGACTTCGCCGAGAAGCCGCCGGCGCACCTCCGCTGGCAGCCGGTCGAACCCCGGGGCGGTCTCCAGCAGCTTGGATATTCGGGCCGCGATTACAGAACTCTCCATCGGCGGTTATGCCCTCCACGTTCTGGGTGAACGCCAGGATTATAACCGCCGGGTGCCGGGCCGGAGCCCCCTGCGGCGCGGGCGGAGAGATGGTATCCCGTATAGAGTAGGCGCGGCCTCGCGTGGGAGGTGGACGGCTGGCGAAAGATTTTGGGAGCGACGCCCGTATGAGAGGTGGACGGATGGATAGCTGGCGAAAAACCCTTTTGACGCTCGTCGAGTGGCTGGACCACCGGTTCGACCGTCTAAAGCTCTACCTGAAGCTGCGCCGGGGTTGGATGGGGCCGGTAGAAGTCGTGTCCTACGGGGGACACGGCACCCCGCGGCGGTTCCGCCTCAAGGGCCGCGTGCTGGAAGAAAAAAACCTGCGCATACCCTCGGCAGACGACCCGGCATGGCGAAACTTGAAGGCCATGGTCAAGCGCTTTCTCTCCGTCGAAGTGCCCGGAGCCCGAGTCCGGGCCCGGTTCGGGAGCCGGCAGAAGGTTTCGGTCGCCGACGACGAGGGGTTTTTCGAGGTCTGTTTCGAGCATTCCGGGCTGCTGCCGGAAGACAAGAACTGGTACCCCGTCGACCTGGAGCTGCTCTGGCCGCAGAGTTCGGGGCAGGAAAAGTCCTCGGTAACGGGCCGCGTGCTGGTGCCGCCACCGGATGCCGGGTTTGGCGTGATCAGCGACATCGACGACACCGTGGTCCGCACGGAGGCCACCAACTTGCTGAGGATGCTGCGCCTCACCCTGTTCTCCAACGCCCACACGCGCCTGCCTTTCAGGGGCGTGGCCGCCTTTTACCAGGCGCTGCACCAGGGCCGAAACGGCACGGCCGGCAACCCCATCTTCTACGTCTCCACGGGCCCGTGGAACCTCCACGACCTGCTGGAAGACTTCCTGCGCCTCCGGGGGATTCCGGCGGGCCCCATCTTCCTCAAGGACTGGGGCGGTATCAAGGACGTGTTGCGGGGCCTGAACCACAAGCAGCACAAGCTGGGGGTGATCCGGGACATCCTCGACGCGCACCCCGACATGCCGTTCGTGCTCATCGGGGACTCCGGGCAGCAGGACGCCGAGACCTACGGGCAGATCTCACGCGAGTACCCGCGCCGCGTCCGGGCCGTCTACATCCGCGACGTGAGAAAAAAGCGGCGCGTCCGCGCCGTGTGCGATATCGCCGAAGAGCTGGAGGACCTGGGCGTGCCGATGTTGCTGGTCGACGACACGGTCGAGGCCGCCGAGCACGCCGCCGAACACGGCCTGATAGACGGATCGAACCTGCCGGGTATAAGGGAGGAGAGGACTGAGGACGCCGCCGGGGACCGGGTGAGCCGCGCCCTCCGGCTCTCGCCGAAGCCCTAGCCGAGCTTGAAGTAGAAGGTGGCCCCGCGGCCTTCTTCGCCCTCGGCCCAGACCTCGCCCCCGTGGCGCTCGATAATGCGCGCCACCGTGGCCAGCCCGATGCCGGTGCCCTCGTACTCCTCGTTCGAATGCAGCCGGCGGAAGTCGCCGAAGAGTTGATCTGCGTAAGCCATGTCGAAGCCCACGCCGTTGTCCCACACGTAGTAGACGGAGACCCCGTTCTGCTGGTAGCCGCCAAACTCGATGCGGGGTTCGGCTTCGTTCTTGGTGAACTTCCAGGCGTTGCTCAACAGGTTCTCCAGCACCACCCGCAGCAGGGAGGCATCTCCGAGAACCACGTGCCCGTCTTCGACGGAGAGCTCTACCCGGCGCTCAGGGTGGGCGTCCTGGATCTCGCCCGCGACGTCGTAGACGAGGGCGCTCAGGTCTACCCGCTGCCAGCGCAGCTCGCTGCGTGCCAGCCGGGAGAGGTTCAGGATGTCGTCTATTAGCTGGCCCATGCGGGCGCTGGCGGCCACGACGCGCCGGAGGTAGTCGCGGCCCTCATCGTCCAGCCGGTCGGCGTAATCTTCCGCCAGTACCTGGGAGAAGCCGTTGATCCCGCGCAGCGGGGCGCGCAGGTCGTGGGAGACGGAGTGGGCGAACTGTTCCAGCTCGGCGTTGGAGTTTGCCAGCTCCGCGGCCCGCCGCTCCAGCTCCTTCTCCGCCTCTTTGCGTTCGTGGATGTCGGCCTGGGAACCGGCCATACGGACCACGGCGCCGTGATCGTCCCGCACGGCCAGGCCCCGGTTCAGCATCCAACGGTACTCGCCGCTCCTGAGTTTCATGCGGTGCTCGCTCTCGAAAGACTCGCTCTCTCCCCGCAGGTGGGCCTCGAGCTTCGCTTCGACGGCTTCGCGGTCGTCCAGGTGTATCCGGCCGAGCCACTCCTCCAGGCGGTGCCCTATCTCGTTCTCCTCGTAGCCCAGCATGTGCTTCCAGCGGGGCGAAAAGTACACCCGGCCCGTGCCGAGGTCCCAATCCCACAACCCGTCGTTGGCGGCCCGCGCGGCGAGCGCGTAACGCTCCTCGGCCGCCCGGGTCTGGGCCAGCATGCGGTTCAGGCTGTCGGCGAACAGGTAAGAGATGACGGCCACGATCAGGAGCACCAGCAGCGAGAGGGACTGGATGCCGAGCACGAGGGCGCCCGCGATCATGACGGCCGCGACTACAAACCCCGCTGCCGGGGCGAGCAGGTAGCTCGCCACGAGCACGGATATGGGCATGGTTATGAAGGTGGCCGTCAGGTTCTCGTCGATCAGGAAGAACGCGCCTCCGCCCGTGAGCAAAACGGTGGCGAGTCCGGCCAGAAAGACGAAGCCGAACCGGTTGATCGTGAACAGCGTCAGCAGGAAGAACAGGAAGGCGGCGTTGACCAGGTTGTACTCCGGATGACCCTGGAGGGTGTTGACAACGGCCAGTATCAGGACGCTGGCGACCATACCCAAGAGCATGATGGCCAGGACCCCGCCCCTGCGCCGCAGGTCGGGGTCCCGGGTTTTTACCTGGATCAGCTTCTTGAAGCTGGCTTCGAGCGGATCCAGAGCCTTCATGACAGCCCGTTCTCGCCGAAAGTGTCGCTGTAGAGAGACAGGGCCGCCAGTATGGTGACTCGGATCACGGCCGCCGGGGCGTAGAGCGCCTTCGAGATCCACATCTCGGGGTAGCTCTCGTCGAACGGACGCTCGCTGGCCAGCAGGTGCCGGGCGGCCCGGTGCAGGGGCTCGTGGGGCACCGGACGCTGGGTACGATGGTACTTGAGCAGGGAGAGCAGGGAGAGGGCGGTCTCCTCCGAGGTCGGCATGTACTGGCCCCAGGCGCCATCGGGGTGTTGGGTGGCGAGCATCCACCGGACGGTCTTCTCTAGCTCTCCCGGGGCGTACGGCGCCAGCGCCATGAGCGCCCGGCTGGTCGGATAGTAGACCGAAGCGTGCCACTTGTCGTTCCAGTAGGTTCCGTGCTGGCGGGACCGGAACGCGTAGTCGAGGATTTTGTCCCGCACCCGGGGCCGCTGACGCTGGGGCAGCGTGTCCAGCGCTTCGAGGATGTGCAGGTTAGCGCTGACGGAGGGGTCCCGTTCGTAGTCCATTACCGCGAAGTGCCGTTCGCGTTCGTAGGCGAGCAGGCCGCTGCCGTCCACGTCGTACCCCGCACGCTGGAGGGCCAGAAGCACCATCGCCGTGTCGTCGGACTCAGGGAGACCTACGGAGGACCAGCCGACGCCTTCGGGATGCCAGTGGTCCAGCAGGTACTCGTAGTCGTCCCGGAGCTGCTTGTCGTACCTCTCCGAGAGGTTGCCGTGGTGCAGGTAGTAGATCTTCCAGGCCCTCACGAAGATGTCCGAGGGGGCTATGGTCGGCAAGCCCGTGCCGTATCTCTCTATCAGTTCTTCCAGGTAGGCGGTGCTCTGCGGTAGACGCTGGCGCCAGTCGGGGAAGCGGCTCAGCAGAAAGGCCGTGGCCGACGGCGAAGTGGCGATAGAGCCGTTTTCCAAAAGTACGTTGGTCGCCGCCTCCGGGTCCATGTCGTCCGCGAAGGCTTCGAGGGAGAACAGCGCGCTGGTCTGCGTGCTGAAGATCCGGGACCCCGGCAGGAGGCTCAGCTTCTCCGCCCGCTCTTCGTCGTAGTGCTGCAACTGGGCGTAGGGCAGGTCTAGACCGGACTTCCTGCCCTCGGCCAGGAGGGTCGGCAGGATGATCTCGAAGCCGACCGTTCTGTGGGGATCGTGCGGGAGTTGATCCACATGCTGCCAGATGTACCGCTCGCCGGCAAGTTGTTGCTCGCGGTCTTTTTTGTGGCGACCGAAGCGAACGAGCAGCAGGACGACCGACAGGGTGGTCAGCAGCCGGTCGTGGGCGTACGGTATCCGGCCGCCCCAGCTACCGTCCTCGCGCTGGCGGTCCAGCAGGCCCTCGAACAACTCCGGGTACGCCGGACGGCCGTCGGAACCGGTCAGCCGCACGACCCAGGAGGTATCGTAATCCGTGGGCTGGATGGGGGTGGGATCCTCCGACCGGAGGGTCTCTTCCAGGACGAAGTCCAGGTATGCCGAGAGGTTCACGCGTGCCCCGGTTCACCGGACACTAGGCGTGAGCAGGGGTTTGGAAGATCAAGCTCGAAAACAACCCCCCTTTCCTTTTCTTGCGGCGGCACGTGAGACCCTTGCAGCTCCGTCTCTCGAACCACCAGGAATTATACTGGTTCTGGTATCTTGTGGCTGCACCGCTCTTCGGCAATAATCTCCTGCGTATGCCACCTGGATTCCGTAAGAAAGCTCGCAAGTGAACCCGCGTTCCGCCCCCGAGAGCCTCTCCGACTGGCTGAACTGGCCGGCAGAAGCGGTCGCCCGCTGGATCTCCAGCCTTCCGGAGCCCGTTGTGATGGGCTGGCCCTACAACGGCACCCGGCGCTGGTACGCGGGATACCGGCTGGCCAACCCCGAGGCCGGGGATTACATGACCGTGCTCATACGCCGCCAGGCCGAGCATCACCGCCTGGTCTTCGACCACGGGGTGAGCGTGCTGCTCGCCCCCAGTTTCGGGTTCGAGACGCTCAAGCGGGGCGAGGCCTACGCGCGTTACGCCCTCGAAGGCCTGCTCCAGCTGGCCGACGACGAGGTCTACCGGCAGATGTTCGCGGCCGGCCTGAGGCTGCGGTTCTACGGCGATTACCGGGAGGCGCTTGCGGCGCCCCACTACCAGCCGGTTCTGGAGGAGCTGGACAGCCTCACCCGGGCCACCGCAGCCGGGGACGGTCCCCTGTTGCTCATCGGGCTGTTTGCCGACGACCATTACCCCGCGGTGGCCCGGATCAGCGTCGAGTTCGCCGGGCGTACCGGGAGGCCCCCGGACCGCCGCGAGCTCGTGGAAGCCTATTACGGGGTTCCCGTGCCCGCCCTGAGCCTGTACGTGGGGTACGAGCAGCCCGAACTGTTCGACGTCCCCTTGGTTACCACCGGCCTGGAGCACCTGTACGTCACCCTCAACCCTTCACCCTCCCTTACGGAGAAGCAGCTCCGGGAGATCCTCTACGATCACCTGGTAACCCGGCGGACGACCCCGGCGGATTACGACGGCCTCCCGCCCGAGGCGGTGGAGGAGCTGAGCCGGTACAACGAGTCCCGCAAAGGCCACACCTTCGGGGTCGGCCGCGTGGAGCCCGTGTCCGGCATGTGGCGCCCGGTGCTGCCCGGCCCCGACGAGGCGTGCCGGTGAGCAGGCCCGCGGGTTGGGACGCCCGTCCGGCGCCGCTCGCCCTGATGGTCCGCACCCCCGACGAGCCCGGGGCGCTCCACGCGCTGACGGAGGTGATCTTCGCGCACCGGGCGAACATTACCTACGTGGACATCGCCGAGCGGCACGACCGCCTCTCGACGGTCTACTTCGAGCTGGAGGACATCCCCGGCGGTACGGAAAAGGCGCTGATAGCCGACCTCGAAAAGCTGCCGATAGTCCGGGCGGTCGAGCAGGCGCCCTCGTTCCAGAAAGTGTACGGCAAGCGGATCATCGTGGTCGGCGGCGGGGCCCAGGTGGGGCAGGTGGTGATCGGGGCCGTCGCTGAGGCCGACCGCCACAACATCCGCGGCGAGCGGATCTCGGTGGACACCATACCGCTGGTGGGCGAGGAGAACCTGGCCGCCGCCGCCCGGGCCGTGGCCCGGCTCCCCCGGGCCGTGGCCCTGGTCCTCGCCGGCGCGATGATGGGCGGCGACGTGGCCCGGGCCGTCTACGAGATCCGTGAGAAGGGCATTATCGTCCTCTCCCTCAATATGCCCGGCAGCGTCCCCGACGCCGCCGACCTCGTTGTTACCGACCCCGTTCAGTGCGGCGTAATGGCCGTGATGGCCGTCTCCGAATCAGCCCGCTTCGATATAAACCTCCAGCGCGGCCGCCGCTACTGACGCTTCTCCGGTGCGCGGTGTAGTGCCGCACCCGATATCAACGTCATCAACACTTTCCTGTATGGTAATTCAATGTTATAAAGGCGTATAGAGGTATCGGAGCGTCTCTGTCCCGGTTTTCCGGGTATTGGTCAACTCTGATCAGAAAGATGAACCAACCTGGTCAGGGCGGGGAGGGCGTCACCCGATACAGTAAATACAAACGAGTAGAGGAGGTTCCCGATGAACGACGCCGCGAAGGTCGTACTCGGGGTCGTCGCCGGAGTGTTCGCGTTGCTGTTGTTGCTGTTGCTCGCGGGCGGCGGTATGTTCGGTACGGGACCGATGATGAACGGGTTTGGCGACGGTCCGGGCGGCATGATGGGCGGCTGGTTCGGCTCCTGGTGGATGCTGGTCCCGATACTGTTCTGGGCTGGGCTGCTGGCCGTTATAGTCTGGGCGGTGGCGAGGATCTTCCCGGGAGACCGCTCCGGGGGCTCCGGGAACGGTGGGTTTCGCCGGGACCCCGCAGAGGGAATCCTGCGGGAACGTTTCGCCCGGGGCGAGATAGACGCTGAGGAGTACGAGCGGACGCTCGCGACGCTTCGCAGGGAGCAAGGGAGCGAGAAGGCCAGCACCCGGTAGCCTACGGCGGGACGAGTTGGCTGGCAAGGGTAGAAGTGGGATGAAACCGACCCGCAGGCAGTTTCTCAAGCTCGCGGGCCTGGGCGCGGGCGCCCTGGCGCTGGGCGGGTGCGGGGTGTTCTCCCGGGAGACGCTTCCCTCACCCTCCCGGGCCGGAGGCACGGGGAGCATTCGGGAGTACGCTTTCGAGGCCGCCCCGATGGACTTCGAGTTGGATGGCCGCGTGTTTCCGACGTGGGGCTACGACGGGGGCGTGCCAGGCCCCGGGTTGCGGATCCCCGAGGGCGACACGCTGCGCGTCCGGTTGAAGAACGGGCTCCCGGCCGACACGACCATCCACTGGCACGGCCTGCCGATCGTCAACGAGATGGACGGCGTTCCGAACGTCACCCAGCCTCCCATAGCTAGAGGCGAGAAGTTCGTCTACGAGTTCGCCGTTCCGACCTCCGGCTCCTACATCTACCACTCCCACGTGGGCTTGCAGCTAGACCGCGGGCTGTACGGGCCCCTGATCGTGGAGCCGAGAAACGAAGACCTCGCTTACGACCGGGAGTACCTCCTCATGCTCGACGACTGGCTCGACGGCGCCAACGGAACCCCGGAGGACGCTCTCCAGGGGCTGCGCGCCACTGGAGACGGCATGGGCGGCGGTATGATGGGCGGCGGTGGTATGGGTGGTATGGGTGGTGAGTCCGGGCTCGTCGAGTACCCTCTGTACCTCGTAAACGGCCGCACGCCGGAGAACCCCGAGGTCCTGGAGGTCCGGCGGGGAGAGTACGTGCGCTTGCGCGTCATGAACCCCGCTTCCAGCACCGTCTTCCGGTTTGCCGTAGCCGGGCACCGGCTCACCGTCACCCACGCCGACGGCCTTCCGGTAGAACACGTGGAGGTAGACGCCCTGCGGGTTGGGATGGGCGAGCGTTACGACGTGCTCGTTGCGGCGGACAACCCCGGCGTCTGGCAGGTCGCCGCGACGCCCGAAGAAAGGTCTGGCATGGCCCGCGCCCTGCTCCGTTACGGGGGGAGCGGGGCCTCGTCTCCACCTCCGGCGGGCGGGCGACCCCGGGAGCTGGACGGCCGGCTGCTGACCTACGGCGACCTCCGCAACGCCGCCGGAGAGTCGTTCCCGGAAGGCGGTGTCCTCTCCGGTCCCGACCGCACGCACGAGCTTACCCTTTCGGGCGGCATGGGAGCTTATGCCTGGGCTATAGACGGCCAGCTCTACCCGGAGGCGGAGCCGCTGGAGGTGCGTGAGGGCGAGTGGGTGCGCTTCGTCATGCGCAACCGCAGCATGATGTGGCACCCGATGCACCTGCACGGCCACTTCTTCCAGGTAGAGAACGGCACGGGAAGAGGTCCCTTTAAAGATACTGTGCTGGTCGAACCGCACATGGGCGAGCTGGCCTTCGACTTCGTGGCGGACAACCCCGGGCAGTGGTTTTTCCACTGCCATAACGCCTACCACATGGAGGCCGGCATGGCCCGCGTTATCTCCTACACGGGTGCCCGGGACGAGCGGTCCGGCAGGGAGTCAGGATAGAGAGCTTCTGAGGGGCCGAGCCACAAGAGGGGCCCGGCCGAACGCCGGGGCCCTCGTTCAGAACCCTGCGCTTACCTCTCTATCTCGATTCTCCTGGGTTGCTGCTCTACCTCGGAGGCCCCGCCTTCCACGGTCACCTCCAGCACGCCCTCGTTAAAGCTGGCCCGGATCCTGCCCTCGTCGACGCCTTGCGGAAGGGCCATGCTCCGCCGGAACGAGCCGTAGCGGCGCTCCCGGATCAGGTACCGGGTATCTTGCTTCTCTTCTTCCTGCCGGTGCTCACCGGAGATGGTCAGGACGCCTTCGTGGAACGAAACCTCCACGTCCTCGGGCTTCATGCCGGGAAGCTCGGCCCGGATGACCAGGTTGCCAGCCTCGGTAACGGCGTCGATCGCCGGGGCCCATTCGGCCCGCTCCGCATGCCCCGCGCGCTGCGGGAGACGCCCAAAAGCCTCTCCCATCATGCGGTCCATCTCGCTCTGTAGATCCCGGAACCCCCGGAACGGACTGAGCATCTGCGTCTACCTCCTGTACGTTTTTCGGAACATCCCTAGCCCTCGTTACGACTCTTCGCGATACACCTCCTCCTCCCGCCGCCAGGCTGCATGAGGACCGGTGTTTCCAGAGAGGACTCGAAGCTCCGGTCCCCATCCAGAAACGATTATCTACCCGCGAGAAGTAACGCGCATGACTAATCTGGATCAATCGGGGGATGAAAGTTGATCATTCGTCCTCGCGGAGCGGGTGGCGTCCGCCGCCGGCGTACTTTTTGGTCAATACTGCTCACTAAATTAGGCCGTACTGCTCATTTCGCGGGGCTTGCCCTCCGGTACCTTGGGCGCAGATCTACAAAGCTTTCCGATACAGCGGCACCCGGGCGAAAGGAAGCGTGCATGGGCGAACGTACAGGCGGATACCGGACGCCGGAGACCGGCGTGGGCAGGGGTGCGTCCCATCCGGCTTCGGCTGAGCGAGGAGGAAGGTTTGCGAATGACGGGGGACGGTTATAGAGATCATCCTTTCGGGCGGCGCGCGGAACCCGGTTGCGGCCTATCCGGCGAGCTCGTCTTTGGGAAACCCGACACCAGCACGATGGACGACGCGCTTATTCAACGCCTGGGAGAAGCCGGGTACGGCGAGGAAGCCGGCCGGGTCGGGTTTCTGAACCTGATGGCGAGGTCCGGGGCCGCCGTGTCCAAGGGCGTCGTGCTGACCCGCGAATCCCACCGCCGGTTTCTGGATGCGGGAGGCGTCGCCGAAGCCATCCGGGATTCGGCCCGTGCCCGGGGAGACTTGCGCCAGCGCGTCCGCACGCTGCGTCGCCGGTACCGGCGCGCGACGATAGAGGGCGAGCTGAACCGCGCGATCTGCGAGGCGATAATCGGTCTGGGGGCCCGGACGGTGGTCGTCATCTCCGAGGACGTTACCCGGGCGGGGCTCAGGACCATCCCCGAGGCCCGGGACGCCATACGTAAGGCCTGGCTCTCCGTAAACGGGCTCAAGCGCCAGATCGAAGCCGCCTCCCGGGGCGAGGAACTCCCTACCTGGCCGGTGCTCGTCCAGCGGGAGAGCAGGGAAGGCCACAAAGGTTCCGGGGCATGACCGGGGGAACAGGGTGTTTCCGGGAAGTTCCGTAACCTGCCGGTGGGCGGCCGGTGAACCCATCGGGCTTGCTATCCTCACTGAACCCCGCCGAAACCTTTTGGAGACGCGAAGAACTACTACCGCGGGAGTTGGCCGGGAAATGAGCTTGATGAGGTGGTTCTACCGGGGCGGACGCCCCAACCGGGCGGCGCGCGTTCTCAACAGGCTCGGTGCCGCGGTCTACGCGCTCGGGGTCGCCCCGAACTACCTGGTCACCCTAGAGGTATCCGGCCGGCGGACGGGCCGGGTCATCCGTCTGCCGCTGGTCATGGTTGTCTTCGCTGGCGAGCGCTATCTGGTGTCCATGCTCGGTGAGAAAACGAACTGGGTACGCAATGTGAGGGCTTCGGGGGGCAACGCCGTTCTGCGTCACGGTCGCCGGGAAGAGGTTTGCCTGCAAGAGGTAGCACCGGGTCGCCGCGCGCCCGTGTTGAAGGCTTACTTGGAGCGTGCGCCCGGCGCCCGGGTACATCTGCCGGTCAACAAAGACGCCCCGCTCGAGGAGTTCGAGCGGGTGTCGCACCGTTTCCCCGTGTTCCGGATCTTGCCGTAGGGTACGGCGTGAGAGCGCCGAACATAGCACGTGCTTCCGGCTGCTCCGAACTTCCGACCGGCAGCCATCCGGGCTGGCTCCGGCTGCGCGGACCGGGCTGCGGGTACGAAAAGGAGAGAGGTCATTATGTGGTGGGTAGATTTACTGCGGGGGTTCCGAGCTTGCGTTTCTACTAAGCCGTGATCGTGGAATAATCTGCGCTCCTAGCTGCTATCCGAGCAACGCTCCAGGTCTGTCCCGGGATAGCTTTCCGGCTATGCGGACGAAGGCGACCGTGGCCGGGGAAGCAGTCTCAAACGAGCGGACCGCCAGCGCGAGATGCCGCCTCACTGGCGGCTCAAGTGCCACGATGCATACATCGGTGAGGAGTTCAGGGCGACCCGGTAGGGCTAGCTCCGGGACTATGGTGACTCCTAGTCCCTCGCCGACCATCGCTAGTGCACAATCAGGCGACCTCCTGTGGAACTGTAAGATGCTCGTAATGCGGACAACCGAAAACCCGGCACACTCTGTCCGCGAGTTCGTAAGCTCCGAGCAATCCGTCGGGTTCGACGACCTTGC
>SIRX01000091.1 GCA_004563715.1 Actinomycetota bacterium
GATCGGCTCGCAGCCGACCACGAGGGTGCGGGCCGGGGGAGCCCCGAGCCAGCGGCTCAGCCGGATCACCCGCACCGGGTCCATCCCGTGCGTGTCGAGCGAAATCTGTCCGTCGTCCTCGATCTCCGGCTCGATCAGGTACACGGTGCCCGGCTTTCCGCTCCTCGGTACGGCGTCCACGAAGACCACCAGCTCGTAGCCGTCCTGGAGCGCGTAGGCGAGGTCCATCCCCCGGATGCCGAAGTCCCGCACCTCGACGCCCTCCGGCAGCTCGCGCCGGGCCAGCCTCCGCGCGACCTCCACCCCGAAACCGTCGTCGCCCAGAAAGACGTTGCCTACGCCGGCGATCAGGACGCGCTTACGAGTCACGGGGGACCTCGAAGTCCAGCGGCTCGACCTCCTCGGGGGAGAAGAAAAAGCGGTGGCCGAGTATGCGGTCCAGTCCCAGGTCGCGGCCCGGGTCGTCCTCCAGCGTGACCGCGAGGTAGACTTTGTCCTCGTAGTCCTGCTCTATGGCCTCCACGAACGCGACCTTTCCCTTGAGCGCCAGGTCCATTACGTCCCCCCCGGCGCGGGGCCGCAGCAGGACCCGGCTCCCCTTCGCAAGCTCGACGCCGCGCACGTTCACGCTCTCTAGCGCGGGCCGCCCCTCGTGCTCCCGGAAGAAATCCTCCACGTTACTCCCTCACCAGCTTGAACTCGCGGATGGCCCCGTGCAGGCTCATAAGCTCCTCCGGCGAGAGGGCCTCGCAGCGGTCCAGGATCTCGCGCGCCCGCGGGTCCGTGGCCCGCATCTCCTCCTTCTCCGCGTCCGTGAGGGTGAGGATGCTGAGGATCAGCAACTGGTCGATCTCTCCGCCGTCGAAGAGGTCGCCGGGACTCTCGGGCGCGACCTGCGGGTAGTCCGAGAGGATGATCGGGGACGAGAGCATCTTGTTCCGTTCACCTTCTTCCCCGGCCAGCACGGGCCACGTCTTTATGTTCTCGCACGCCTCCGCGAAACCCCGCAGCGCCTCCGGCGGGTCCGTCAGCGAGACGAACTCCCCGCCCTCCGCCTCCAGCACCGTGTGGGTAGAGACGAAGGTCCGCCGGAGCGTGCCCTCCCGGTCCTCGCCTCCCCACGGCGTCGTGTTGGAGATCCTGGCCGTCACCCTGAATAGTCCCTCCTGCAGGCGTTCGGCCTCCACCTCCACCACTCCCGACAGCGCGCGCCAGCTCCGCACCAGCGCCCCCGCGACCGCCCCTCCGGGCTCGGCCAGGGGTTCCTCGGCGCTCCCGCCGGGAACGTTTATCTCCGTCCGCACGGGAGATCCCAGCGGCTCCGGTAGCCCGAGGCGGCCGGCCGTAACCTCCCGCTCGGCCGCCTCGTCCCACGAGAGGTAGCGTTCATCCCCGACCCGCAGCTCGTCAACGAACTCCAGGGCCCCACCCTTTCTACGGGCTACTTTACGTTCGGTGACGTGTAGAAAGCGGACCTTCACCTCGACGGCGGTATCTCCGTCGCCGGAGACCAGGCACTGGGTCTGCATGAGCCAGGGGTCATCTCCGCCCCGGGCTTCGCTGTACGCCCGCGGGTACACGCCACCAAAGGTCCAGCGTTGCTGGTTCTTCCTCGCCGACTTCCGGTACGGCCACAGGATGTACCCCTCGTAGAGCATCGCCTCGGCGATCTTCTTCACCGCGTCCACTACCGCTCCACCTCTTCTTCGCTGGCCCGCAGGAGCGACTCCACCGCGGCCTCCCAGGTCGGGAGGCCCATGTGCACCTTGTAGTCGTAGAGCCGGTCGAAAGCGTCCCGGCGGAGCCTCAGCCAGGCGCTGTTCGGGAAGTAGTGCTCCATAGTGTCCTTCCACAGCCGAACCGGCATCCGGAACTCCGCCTCCTTCTCCCAGGAGATGCGGGCGACCTGTAACCGTCCACCCTCCCCAGCGTAGAAGACCGTGCCGCTGAACAGGAACTCCAGCGGTACATCGCCGCCTTCCAGGGCGTGGAAGTACCTGGCGGCGACGACCTCCAGGTCGTAGGTGCAGGTGATGGGCATGTCCACGACCGTGCTGCCGGAGAACGGCGGTACCTGCACGACGGTGTGGGTCCAGAGCAGGCTCCCCAGCGTCTTACCCCACCCGTCCGGCTCGCCGAACAGCTCCAGGAGCCGTCCCTGCTCTGACCTCTCGTAGTGCCGCTGCGCCGCGGCGATCCGGACCTGGGCGTTCAGCGAGACGGAGCGTACGGGTTCGCCGTCCAGGTTCTCGACGCGCAGCTTGAAGAGGATGGTCGGGACGACGGCGTACTCCAGGACCTCGGCGCCTTCTATCCTGAAGTCCAGGTCGGGCACGGTGGGCTCAGGCCGGCGAGAGGTTCGGGCTGCTGGGGTCTATGGGGTTGCGGGCGCCGGGGTTGATGCCCGTTGAACGCCGCGCCGTGGACTTGGCGCTGGGACGTCCCGCCCCGCGCTCGCCGGTGGTGTAGAAACCGGGGTCGTTCTCGATGCCGCCGGGCGCGTTGCCCTGGCTTATCCCCGGCACGTGCGAGGGCGCGTCTGGCTTTACGTCTGGCTTGCCCACCCTCAGGTTGTCTCTTATGCTGCTCACCCGCCGCCTCCTTTTCCGGTTTGTTGCACCTCTCTCACAACGGTGCGGGAACCTTTCCGCAGGTCCTCGAAGAACCGGCCGATCTTCTCCCACACCTCGCTCCCGCCGCCCAGGCCCTTCC
This sequence comes from Actinomycetota bacterium, assembly GCA_004563715.1. Lineage (GTDB taxonomy): Bacteria > Actinomycetota > Rubrobacteria > Rubrobacterales > Rubrobacteraceae > SIRX01. Next base: position 2,713 of record SIRX01000091.1, read on the forward strand.
AGCGCGCCCGGATAAGGCCCACCAGGGCGTAGCACACGTCCACGGGCACCAGGTAGTGCTCCCGCGCCCCCCGCACCCGGTTCACCAGCAGCGCCTCCACGTCGCGCTCCAGCTCCAGGAGCACCGGGTTGGTCCTCTCCAGCTCCTCCCAGGTCTCCAGCTTCAGCAGCGACTCCGTCGGCCCCATAGGGCTCGGGTAGAATGCCACGACCCTACCGGCGGGCGCGCTGTGGAAAAAGAACGCCATGTCCACCGGGACCCGCAGGCTCTCCCACTGGGCGTCGCTCATTTCGAAGCCTTCGAGAAAGAGCCGGCGGTCGGGGATGAGCCGGTAGCGGCCCTCGCTCGCCGCCTCGTCGTGGAAGAGGATGGAGCACGCCCGGCAGGCGCACATCATCCGCCGCGTCGAGACCTCCAGCAGGTGCCGGTGGTCCGGTGGAATCGGCTCGCCGCAGAGCTCGCAGGCTTCCTGCCCGGCTTGTTCGCGGGCTTTCGCCCTTTCGGCCTCTTCCCGGGAGACCCGGCGCAGCGAGGAGAGCGCGGAGAAAGCCTTTCTGCTGCTCCGCTCGACCACGAGCCTCACCCCACCGTGCCCGGCGCCGCGATCTTCACCACGCCCGCCCCGTCCACGAGCAACGGTATGGGCGCCAGGTGGAGCCGCGGGCTGTTCAGGCACCGCCCGGCCCGGCGCACGTCGTAGCGGCTTCCGCATCCGGCGCAGGTCAGTTCCGGGCCTCCCAGCTTTCCTCGCGCCAGCGACCCTCCGCACCCGGGGCATGAGTCGCGGTACGCGTAGAGGTCTTCTCCCACCCGGGCCAGGAGCACCGGCTCCCCGGCGACCTCCTGTACCCGCAGCCCGGCTCCGGGTAGCAGGGACGTGCCGCCGACGGCCGTCCAGGAGGTTCCGGTCTCCGGTTGTTTGTCCGGCTTCTTCGGCTTGCGGCCCAACGTGGGTCCGGCCACGAGGGTCGGTGCCAGCTTGGGCTCGGCCACGCCCTTGGCCTCTATGCCCTCCAGGTCCGGGGCGGTGCGCTGGACGGCTTCCTCTATCGCCAGCTTGAGGGTCGCGGCGGAGGATGGGCAGCCGTCGCAGTTCCCCTCCAGCCGCAGGCGCGCCACCCCGTCCTCTACGCCCAGGAACTCCACGTTCCCCCCGTGAGACTCCAGGTACGGCCGTACTTCGTCGAGGGCGGCCCGCACGCGGGCCTCCACGCCCAGCGGGTGCAGCCCGTGCAGGAGCAGCAGGTGCGAGACCAGCTCGTCGGAGGCGAACGCCTCGAAGGCCCTCTCGCGGTCGTCTCCCTCGGCGACGGTGTCCATCATGCGTGCCAGGCCCTCGCCGTAGAGGTCCAGGAGAACCCCGACCATCTCCGTGGCGCGGGAGCGGGCTTCCGGGTCCCGGAGGTTTTCTATCTCCTCCAGGAGGCTCTCCATCCGGGCGACGCGCTCTTGCAGTCCCTGGTCGTCGAGAAGCATCTCGGCCTTTCTACAGAGGGCGGGCCGCGCGGCGCGGGGCCCGCCGGTTACACGTCCGGCCTAGTGCTCCACGCCTAACCCCAGGGTGGGGGAGTGGCGTTGTTCGAGCACCTTGCCGTTGCCCAGGTACATGTGCACGCCGCAGGGCAGGCACGGGTCGAAGGAGCGCACGGCGCGCATGATGTCTATGCCCTTGAAGTCGTCGGGGCCGTTCTCCTCGAAGATCGGGGAGCCCATCACCGCGTCCTCGTAGGGGCCGGGGGTCCCCAGAGAGTCGGTGGGGGACCCGTTCCAGGGCGTCGGCGGGTAGGGGTGGTAGTTGGCGATCTTGCCGTCCCGGATCACCAGGTGGTGCGAGAGCACCCCGCGCACCGCCTCGTGGAAACCGCAGCCGATGGCCTCGTCGGGGACCTCGAACTCCTGGAAGGTCTTGGTCTCCCCGGCGCGCACCAGCTCCATAGCCTTCTCCAGGAAGTGGAACGCCGCGGCGGCGGAGTAGGCTATAAAGTAGATTCTGGCCCGGTTCCGCTCGATGGCGTTGGACCACTCCGGGATCTTCCACTCGAAGCTCGTCTCGGGCATGGCGGCGGTCTTGGGCAGGTTGATCTCTACGCTGCTCCCTGTCGCCTTGACGTAGCCGATGTCCACCAACCCCGCGAGCGCCGTGGCCCACAGGCGGGCGAGCGCGCCGCCGCCGGTGTCCAGCGCCAGGTGGTCTCCCGTGCGCCGGTCGAACCAGCGCGGGCTCATGACCCAGCTATACTTTCCCTCCAGGTCCCGCTTCTGGGGCTTGGGGATCGTGGTCTGGTTCCACGGGTGGCGCCGGTCCACCGGGTTGCCCAGCGGGTCGTGGGTCACGAACATCTCCTCGTTCTCCCAGTCCTCGTAGTAGGAGGAGCCGAGCAGAATTCTTATCCCCAGGTTTATGTCTACCAGGTTCGTGGTCACCAGCTCGCCGTCCACGACGACGCCGGGTGTGACGAACATGGCCTTGCCCCACTCGTCCATCGTCTGGTACCGGTAGTCGCAGACGTCCGGGTCCTGGAACGATCCCCAGCAGCCGAGCAGGACGCGCCGCCGCCCGACCTCCTCGTAGCCGGGCAGCGCCTCGTAGAAGAAGTCGAAGAGGTCGTCGTTCATGGGGACGATGGTCTTCACGAAGTCCAGGAAGCGCATCAGGCGCACCATGTAGTCGGTAAAGACCTGCGGCGTGGGGACGGTGCCGGTGCCGCCCGGGTAGAGCGTGGAGGGGTGGACGTGGCGGCCCTCCATGAGGCAGAACATCTCGCGGGTCAGGCGGCTCATCGCCAGCGACTCCTTGTACTTCTCGCCCGTAAAGGGGTTGAAGGCGCGCATGATGTCCGCGATGGTCTTGTAGCCGTGGACGTCGGCGTTGGGGGCCGGCGTGTCCTTCGCCCGCTCCAGCAGGCGCGGGTTCGTCTCCCCGACCAGTTGCTCGCAGAAGTCCACGAACACCAGGTTGTCCTGGAAGATGCAGTGGTCGAACATGTACTCGGCGGCCTCGCCGAGGTTGTAGATCCACTCGGCCAGCGGCGGCATCGCTATGCCGTAGGCCATGTTCTGGGCGTAGACCGAGCAGGTGGCGTGGTTGTCGCCGCAGATGCCGCAGATACGGCTGGTGATAAAGTGCGCGTCGCGCGGGTCCTTGCCCTTCATGAACACGCTGTAGCCGCGGAAGATGGAGGAGGTGCTCTTGCACTCGACGACCTCGTTGTTGTCGAAGTCTATCTTGGTGTAGATCCCCAGGTTGCCGACGATGCGCGTGATCGGGTCCCACGACATCTCCACCAGGTTCCTGGACTGGACGGGGACTTCCTCTCTAATGGTCACCCTGTCTTCCCCTTTCTACGCCCGCCAGCGCGGGTCGTAGCCGGTCGTGAGCTCCCGCTTGTTGTGGCGCCACTTCGGTTCCTTGTTGAGCGTCCGGTTGGTAATGCTGCGGAGCCGGCGGATCATGGTCCCGTACGTCTTGGAGAAGGTGGAGGAGAGGGTGCCGCCCGGCGGCTCGTCCATAAACGGCATGAACTTGTCCGGGAAGCCGGGCATCGTGCAGCCGATGCAGATGCCGCCGACGTTGGGGCAGCCCCCGAGACCGTCCATCCAGCCCCGCTTGGGCACGTTGCAGTTGACGACCGGTCCCCAACAGCCGATCTTGACCTGGCACTTGGGCGAGTTGTAATCTAGCGCGAAGTCGCCCTGCTCGTAGTATCCGGCCCGGTCGCAACCCTCGTGCACGGTCTTCCCGAAGAGCCAGGTGGGCCTTAGCTGCTCGTCGAGCGGGATCATGGGCGAGAGCCCCGCCGCCTGGTACAAGAGCCACGTCACCGTCTCCATGAAGTTGTCCGGCTGCACGGGGCAGCCCGGCACGTTCACGATCGGGATGCCGGCCACCGAGCGGAAGTCCCATCCCAGGTAGTCCGCGAGGCCCATGCACCCGGTGGGGTTGCCGGCCATCGCGTGGATGCCGCCGTAGGTGGCGCAGGTCCCGGCGGCCACCACGGCCCAGGCCTTCGGAGCGAGCTGGTCTATCCACCAGTTCAGGGTCTGCGGCTCGCCGGTCGACGGGTCGTTCCCGAAAGAGGTCCAGTAGCCGTCCCCGTTGATGTTTTCGTTGGGGATGGAGCCCTCGATCACGAGCACGAACGGGGCATCCAGTTCGTCCTCCGCCGCCTGGCGGAAGGGCAGCATGAAGTCCTCGCCGCCGAGTGTGGGGGAGAGCACCTTGTTGTGCAGGTGTACCTTCGGCAGCCCCGGGATGTTGCCGAGCAGAACGTCCTCGATGCTCGGCAGCGTGGCCGCCGTTATGGAGACCGAGTCGCCGTCACAACTCATCCCCTCCGAGATCCACAGTATGTGGACCTCTTCCACACCTGACGCCGGGCTTCGAGTCTCGGTCACGAGCTACTCCTCCTTTTGCAGCGCACGTTTCCCTGGATCTTCTGCTCTCTATTGAGATCGAACCTTTTTACAAGCGATGAATTAGATACTTTCACCTGCCCGCCTCGTGTCCCAGGTCCCACGAATCACCCCGAACGGGGACCCGCCCGCACCGCCTGCGGAGAATGCACTATACGATACTATAACTTGAAGCACAAGATAAGAGGACCTGAACAGGAGTCGCCGTGACATATGCTGCACAAGAGGTACACCTCTACCTCACGCGGAGTTGTCCCCACAGCGAGGCGGCCCGCGAGGATCTGGAATGGCGCGGGATAGACTTTGTCGAGCACGACGTGGAGGAAGACCGGGACGCTTACGAGCGGATGCTGGAGTTGACCGGCGGCAACCGGACGGTGCCCGTGATCGTGGAGGGGGATGAGGTCCGGGTCGGGTGGATGGGCCGGGGGTGCTACGTGTAGGCGCGCGAGGCCGGGGCTAAAACCCCCGAAACAAACCGCTAGTATACGGGTCGTGGAACAGACACCGGACCTGACGTTAAAAAACAAGGTGGCCGTGGTGACCGGCGCCTCCAGCGGCATCGGGGAGGCGGCGGCCCGCGCGCTGGCGGCCCGGGGCGCCGTGGTGGTCCTCGCCGCGCGCGGGGAGGAGAAGCTGCGGGTGTTGCAAGAAGAGATCTCCGCCTCCGGCGGCCGGGCGCTGGCCGTGGGCGCCGACGTGGTAGACAGGGGCTCCGTCGAGGCTTTGATGGGGCGGGCGGTGGCGGAGTTCGGGGCGCTCGACGTCCTGGTCAACAACGCCGGGGTCGGGCTCTCCGGGCGGGTGGCGGAGTTGCGGGCCGAGGACCTGCGGCACGTAATGGAGGTCAACCTGATCGGGCCGCTGAACTGCATACAGGCCGCCCTGCCACACATGGGTCCGGGGGGACGTATTGTCAATGTCTCCTCCGTGATAGGCTTGCGGGCGATCCCCAAGGTCGGCGGATATTGTGCTACCAAGTCCGCCCTCAACGCCCTCTCGGACGCCCTGCGGGTCGAGGTGGCGAACCGCGGCATAACCGTCACCAGCGTCTACCCTGGTACCACCCACACCGCCTTCCGGGAGAACTCCCGCCGCACGGGGAGCGAGCGGCGCGGCTGGCGGCCACCCGGCGTCACACCCGACCGGGTGGCCGAGAAGGTGGCCCGCGCCGCCGAGAAGGGTGGCCGGGACGTGTACGTCCGGCTCTCCGACCGCCTCTTCGTGGCGGGCGCGAAGCTCTTGCCGGGGCTCACCGACCGGGCGCTCCGGCTCGTGCTGGCGAGGAAATAGCGGTTTGGGTTTCGAGGAGAGCGCCCTCGCCCGTCTCCGGCGCTACCGGCAGGAGGCCGACCGCTCGTTAGAGCTGGTGCGCGAGGCCGAGGGGGCGGCCCGGAAGTTCTCCGAACGGCTGTTCGCGGGCCTGGAACGCGTGGCGGTGCTCGGACGCCAGGCCGGGTTCGAGGTGGAAGCGGATCACATGGGGGACCTCCTGACCCTGCGGGTCGTAGCTGGGACCGGCGCGGGAGCTGAGGCGGCGTTCGGATTGCTGCGGGGCGCGGCGGCGGAGGCCGACGAGGACCTGATGCACGAGGAGTTGAGCCGTTACAGCCTCGACCCGTCGGGCTACTCGGGCCGTATCCTGGGCTGGTCGGCGGCCGCCGGGGAGGGTGCCTGCCAGACCTTCGCCGTCTACCGGGACGGGACGTGGAAGACGAAGGGCCGCTTCGTGACGCTCGCCCGTGGAAGGCTCGATGACCCGGACGAAGTGCTCGATGGTTTCTGCCTGCGGATACTCGGCCGGCTTGTAGACTTGGCGGCGCTCACCGGAGGCGCCGGACGCCGGTGGCCGGCGGCTGCCCCTTTCTCCCTGGAGGACTTCGCTGCGGGCAGGAAATTTCCCACCGAGCAGCGTATGCCGCGTTAGCCGGAGGCCGTTTTTATGGGCCGCACCTCGAACCCCCCGGCTACCTGGACCAGAAGCTCGTGGCCCGCCAGCTCCTGCAGGGTTTCGGAAATCTCTTCGTCGGTGCAGGCCTTCAGGATGTTGCGGAGGTCGTGGCGGTTGATCTCGCCGCGCTGGAGAAACGAGCAGAGGCCCGCGTAGAGCACGCGGGCCGCGGGGGAGAGGTCCGGGAGCGACCAGACCTCCGGCTCGTACCAGAAGTCTCCGGCGCCCACGGCGTTCGCCGGACGCTCTCCGCGGCGGTCGACCAGAAGCGTTACCTCCGGCAACACCTCCGTCACGCTACAGTACGGTACGCACCGTCTCGCCGACGGCCGGAGTGTGTATCTTGTGGCTCGGTGCCAGGCGGTAGGCGAGGTCGCTGATGCGGCGCTTGGAGCCGTGGATCAAGATGATCTGGCGCGGCGAGAGCGTCTCGGTTATGCCGATGAGCTCGTCCTGGGTGCAGTGGGCCGCGAAGCTTACCCGCTCGACGCGCCAGGCCTCTTCTTCGCCCGAGGCCCGGTGTCCCGCCCCGTAGGAGGCGGCCGCGTTGGACGGCAGGATAACGGCGTTCCTTTCGCTGTTCTCGAGCCGGCGCCGGTAGAACGCCGACGCCCCGCCCTGCATGGTCACCGGCGACGCTATAACGGCGCAGGGGTTGGAGAGTATGCGCTCCCGAGCTCCGTCGTCGTTGGCGACCGCCCGGATGTTCTCGGAGAAGAACAACTCCCGGGGGTCGCTGTGCTGCAGGTACGGCTTCATGTACCCGAGCTGCTCGGCGTAGAGCCTCTCGGAGGTCGTCACCACCGAGCCGTCCACGTAGATGAATACGTCCCGGTCCAGGCCGTACTCCCTGCCGAAGTGCTTGAGGCCGAGGATGATCTCCTGCGCCTGTCCCAGGGCGTAGGTGGGGATGAGCACCGTGCCCTCACGCTCCATCGTGGTCTCGTTTATGACCTCGACCATTTTCTTTATAGACTCCGAGAACGGCTCGAAATGCTGGTCTGCCAGGGTAGCCTCCATGATCAGAAGGTCGATGTCGCTGACCTCCGGCAGCCGGGCCGAGGGTATGGAGAAGTGGTCTTCCATGCAGATGTCGCCCGTGTGGAACACCGTCGCCGACCCGGAGTTGACCAGGACGCTCGCCGCCCCCAGGATATGCCCGCTCTCGGTGAGCGTAACGCGGGCGTCTCCGACCCTTATCGGGCGGCCGAACGGCACGGGCACCAGCCGCTTGCTGACCTCGTGGATGGGCGCCCCCCCGGCCACCCCGCCGCCCATCGCCGCGTGGTCGTTGAGCGCGGAGATGATGAGCCGGGCCGAAGGCGGCGTGCAGTAGATCGGCAGCTCCGGCCGGTCGCGGACCAGCAGCGGCAGGGCACCGCAGTGGTCCAGGTGGGCGTGGGTTATAAAGGCGCCTTCGAGCTTCTCCAGAACCTTGAAGTTCGGCGCCGCCGGTCCCCGTCCATCGGGTTTTATCCCGGCGTCCACGAGGAGCCGGGTCCGGCCGAAGTCCAGCAGGTGGCTGCTGCCCCCGACCTCGCCCGCCCCGCCCAGCGCCCGGAAAGAGAGGGTAGGCCGGGGCTTGACCTTTACCTCCAGAGCCGGCGCGGCGGGAGCGGAGGTTCCGCTACCCGGGGCCGGCGTTCGGGCTAAAAAAGGGTCCGGGTCTTCCACCTCCTCCACGGCCGGCCGGTGTTCCCCGGAACCGGAGGCGCCGGACCGGTCCGGCGCCCGGTGGGAGCGTGGACCGCGCAGGTCCGTGTGGGCGGCGAGCACCCTGCTCATGAACTCCAGCAGCCGGGCGGTGCGGGAGGCCGACTCTAGGGTGTCCGGCAGCGCGTTTACCTCGTTCTTGACCGCCCGGACCAGCAGGTCTCCGAAACCCTTGTCGGTAAACCGGGCGTTCTCCAGGGCGTCCTGGATGCGGTCGCGCTCGGCGGCCACGCGCCCGAGTTCCTCGTGTATCTCCTCGACGCGCTCGGCGGCGGTGGCGTAGGACCGCCGCTCGCTCTCCAGAGCCCGCTCCAGGTGTGCGCCCCGGCGTTCGAGCTCTGAGACGCGGCCGGTCAGCCGCTGCTGGGCTTCCACGGCCTCACCGGCGCGCTGCTCGGCCTCCTTTACCCGGGACGAGACGCTCTCCCGCTCGCCGGTGAGCAACTCGACCTCCTGGGAGAGGGCCGCGGCCCGCTCGTTGGCGACGCGGGCGGAGAACGAGAGCTTTTCGTTCTCGCGTTGGAGCTTCTCCAGTTCGTCTTCGAGCTCTTTGACGCGGGCGTCTTTGGAAGCCTGCTTCTCGGCTTTCTGGTTCTCGTCGCGCCAGGACTCGATAAGGGCCGCCACGACTTCCGCGTCGGCTTCCTCCTCGCCGGTGAGGGCGGCCAGCAGGAGACCCTCCGTGGTGTGGGCCTCCGCAAGCTCTTCGAGGTTCTCCCGAGAGATGCCTCCCAGGGCGTCAAAGGTTTCGGGAGGGATCTGCTCCTGAACCGCCGTGCGGAACGCGCCCCAGGCTGCGGCGTCCTGCTTTATGCGGCGCGAGATGTCCCGCAGCATCCGGGAGCTGCCACCCGACTTGCGTGTCAGGGCGTCGGCCTGGATACCGCGCGGCAGCAGCATCTCGTCCAGCCCCGGCACGCTCTTGCAGAGCTCCGCGAGGGCCCGGCGGGTGTCCAGACGGCCGAGCCGTCGCTGGAGCAGTTCGTCCGGCAGATGTTCTGGAGGAAGCTGGTGCGCTGAGAGCCCGTCCTCCGGGCTACCCGGTGCCTCGGGCTCAGTTTCTTCGCCTTTGGGTATGGGATCTGACATCAGGGCTCCTTCCGCAAATACGAATGTTATTTAGCATCTTCATACAACCGAGATTCTATCATGGCCCCTCGCAAACCCGGCGTGCGCTTCTCTTCGCCCGGGGCTTCGTATACACTTCGATCATGGTTGATGATGCGCAGAACGAAAACGTCAAGGTTCGGGCCAAGTCGCCCGGAAACCACCGGATTCTGGTGGTCGAGCTTCCTTCCGGCGAGCTTCGGGTCGCCCACCGCGACACCGGCTACGACCTCGGGCGCGCCAAGCCGGTGGGCGAAGAGTGGCTCCGGGAGAACGCCATAGGCCGGCACACTTTTGTCGAGGTGGACCCCCCGGAGAAAATTCCCGCCGCGGACCTCGCAGGCTACGCGGGGTAAGAAACCGGGGACCCCCGGTTTCTAGTCGTCGTCCCTGTTGCCGCCTCTGTTCCGGCGGGCCTCCCGGGCTTCTTCCCGGGCCTGACGGGCCTCCCGAAGCGCCTCCTGGCGATCCTGGCGGGCCTCCCGGGCCTCTTCCTCGTTGTCTTCTCCGTCATCGTTTCCGCCATCACCGTTTCCGCCGTCATCTTCCGGCTCGGGCGGTGTCTGGGAGGGTCCAGAGCTGTACGCTATGGTGACGGTGGAGCCGGGTTCGGCGGCCGAGCCCGCCGGGGGATCCGTGTAGAGCACCGTCTCAGCAGGCCAACCGCTGTTCTGGACCTCGAGGGTTTCGACGTCGAAGCCCGCCGTGGAGACGCTTTGCTGGGCCGACGACAGGCTCTGCCCGGTCACGTCGGGCACCAGGATCCACTCCGGTCCGGAGCTAACCGTGACGGCTACCTCCGTGCCCGGATCCACGCTGGCCCCCGCCTCGATGCTCTGATAGATGATGCCGCCCTCCTCCACGTCGTCGCTCGGGGCCGTGTCGCTGCCGCCGAGCGCGAGCCCGAGGCCCTCTAGTTCGGCGGACGCTTCGTCGAGCGTGTAGCCGTAGAGGTTCGGCACCTCTACCGGTGCGGGCCCGGTACCGACCGTGATTCCAACCTCTGTGCCGAGGCCGGCGCTTTCACCGCTATCCGGGCTCTGGTCTATGACCAGCCCCTCCTGGTCCGCGGAGCTTTCGGCTTCCGCAACCGAGGCCCCGAACCCGGCGTCCGAGAGCGCCTGTTGGGCGTCCCCAGCCGTGAGGCCCTCCACCGAGGGCACGACGTTCTGGCCGCTGGCGACCGTGACACCGATCTCCGAGCCCCGCTCCAGTTGCTCGTCCGCCCCCGGATCCTGGCTCAGCACGGTGTTCTCGGGCTGGACGCTGTCTTCCCGGGAGTCCTCGACGATCTCGAAGTCTTCGCCGTGCTGCTGCCGGGCCTCTTCCAGGGTGATCCCCGAGAGGTCCGGGACCGCCAGCATGACGGGCTGCGGGTCCTCCTGCCCTCCCTGGAGCAGGCTGTAGGCCGCCCACCCGAGCCCGGCCAGCAGCAACAGAGCCAGCAGGATGGGGACGAGCAGCCGCGACCTCCGGCGGGGTCCGGGGTCTTTGCGGGTTGCTCGTGGCGGTGGAGCCTGTGGGGATGGCATGACGCGGGTCATCTCCCGCGTGCCGGCGTCTTCGGGCTCCAGCCCCGCGCTGACCCGTTCCAGGTCGGCTATGAGCGTGGAGGCGCTCGCGTAGCGGTCCTCGGGGTCGCGGGCGAGCAGGCGCATCACGACCGCGTTGATACCGGCGGGTATGGACGGGTCCACCTCTATGGGCGGACGCAGGTGCCCGTTGACGTGCTTCATCGCGATCCCGATGGGTGTCTCGGCGTCATAGGGCAGCTCGCCGGTGAGCATCTCGTAGAGCACTACCCCGAGCGAGTAGAGGTCGCTGGCCGGACGCACCGGCTCGCCCATCGCCTGCTCCGGCGAGAGGTAGTGGGCGGTGCCCAGGATAGAGCCCGTCCGGGTCATCGTGGACGAGGAGGCGGCGCGGGCGATACCGAAGTCCGTGACCTTTATGTCGCCCGACTCGGTAATGAGGATGTTGTGCGGCTTGATGTCCCGATGGACCACCCCGCTGTCGTGGGCGCACCGCAGGGCCTCGGCGATCTGGAGCGCCACCGCCGCCGCCGTCCGGGCCGGCAGGGGGCCACGCTTGTTGAGCCGGTCCTTGAGGGTACCGCCGGGCAGGTACTCCATCGCGATGTAGTAGGTGCCGTCCCCGGTCTCGCCTCGGTCGTAGATCGAGACGATGTTCGGGTGGGAGAGCGAGGCGGCGTTCCGGGCCTCGCGCCGGAAGCGCTCCACGAACTCCTCGTCGTTGGCGTAGCGTCCGCTAAGGATCTTGAGGGCGAGCGGCCGGTCCAATACGTCGTCGTGAGCCAGGTAGACGTCCGCCATGCCGCCGCTGCCGAGCGTTTCCCGCAGCCGGTACCGGTTGTCAACGAGTTGTTGCATATCCGCGCATTATATCGTCAACCCCCCGGACTCTGTCCGGGCTGCTGCTGTCCGGGCGCCGCACCCGGCGGTTGTGCCGGTTGCGGCTGGAAGGGGGCTTGCTGCTGCCCGAACGGCGGGGCTCCGGGCTGTGCCGGCGGTTGCCCCGGGCTTTGTCCGGGCTGCTGTCCCGGGCCAGGCTGCTGTCCCTGACCGGGCTGTGGTTGCTGGTTCGGGGGTTGCTGCGGCGCCGGTTGCGGGATGGGACCGGGCTCGGCGTCCAGGTGGGCTGCGATGATCTCGGTGGCGATAGGAATAGCTGGTGTATCGGCGTCGCCTTCCACGTCGATTATGCCGCCGTTCTCGACCATGACGGCCACCGCTATCTCGGGGTCGTCGGCGGGGGCGAAGGAGATCCACCAGGAGTGCGGGGAGTTGGGCGGGGCCTCGGCGGTACCCGTTTTTCCGGCCACCGGGACGTCGCCGAGCTGGGCCTGGGTCAGGTTGCCCTCGGAGACCACCGCCTGCATCATCTCGTTGAGGTCCCGGGCGGTATCTTCGGGCAGTACTTCCCGGCGGGTTTCGGGAGAACTCCTGTCGAGTATGACGCCGTCGGGAGAGCGGATCTCGCGAACTATCTGGGGCTCCATCATCTCGCCGTCGTTGGCGATGGCGGCGGTGACGAGGCCCATCTCGAAGACGTTGGAGAGGACCTGGCCCTGGCCGAAGGCGACCTGGGCCGTATAGCCCGGGAGCCATTCCTCGGGGGGCGGACCGGTGCCGCTCGGGCTCACGGACAGCGGGAAGTCCTCGTAGTCGTCGCCGTAGCCGAACTCCCGGGCCATCTCGTCCAGCCTCTCGGGCTCGACTATGTCCACCCCGATCTCGGCGAAGACCACGTTTATGGAAAAGACCAGTGCCTGGGTGAAGGTGACCTCGCCGCGGGACTTGTTCTGGTAGTTTCTCACGGTGTAGCCGGGTGTCTCGTAGGCCCCGTCGTCCACGAACTCTTGGCCGGGTTCCACCCCGGCCTCCAGGGCGGCGGCGGCGGTTATAACCTTGAAGGTGGAGCCCGGCGGGTAGAGCGCCTGGGTCGCCCGGTTGAGGAGGGGGGAGTCCGGGTCTTCCGAGAGCTCCGGGAAGTTTTCGTCTATGTCGTTGGGGTCGAAGGAGGGATACGAGGCCAGCGCCAGAACCTCGCCGCTCCGGGGATCGAAAGCTACGGCCGAGCCCCGGCCCGTGCGGCTCTCCGCGAGACCCTCGTAAGCGATGCGTTGCAAATCGGGGTCGAGGGTGAGCACCACGTTGTTGCCGGGCTGGGGGCCGCCCGAGAGCTGGTTTATAAGCTCGTCCAGGGTCTCCGGGTCTCCCGCGGCTCCGGAGAGGGTCGAGTTCTCGCCGGCTTCGATGCCCGTCCTGTCGTACTGGGTGCTCCAGTAGCCGACGACGTTCGAGAAGGGCGCTCCTTCGGGATAAGACCTGTCGTAGACGGTGCCGGTCTGGGTCTCTCGCGGCTCGCTTCTCGCCAGCACCGTCTCGCCGTCGCCGGCCAGGATCAGGCCGCGCGGCGCTGAGATGTCCTTGCGGGTCTGGAGGTTGTTGGCCGGGTTGTCCGCCAGCGACTCCCGGGCGTAGACCTGCCAGTAGGCCAGCACCCCGATCAGCACGACGAAACCCATCGCGAAGAAGTAGAAGCTGCGTCTCAGGTGGGCGTTCAAAAGGACCTCTCCTGGTATTCCTGTTCCTCGACGATGCGGCGCCCGGCTTTCTCTGAGACGACCAGCAACAACGCCGTCAGGAGGAAGCTGCCGACCACCGAAGAGCCGCCGTAGGAGACGAACGGTAGCGTCATCCCGGTCAGCGGGATGGCTTTCGTCGTCCCGCCAACGATTATAAGGGTCTGGAGGGCGAACATAGAGGTTAGCCCGAAGGCCAGCAGCTTCGACGCGTCGTCGGTGGCGAGCAAGGAGATCTTGATCCCCCGGTAGACGAAGATGAGAAAGGCCAGCAGCACCACCGTGGCCCCGAGCAACCCCAGCTCGCTGGCGATAGTCGAGAAGATGAAGTCCGTCTGGACTTCGGGGATGGTCTGGGAGAACCCGGCGCCCAGGCCCGTGCCCAGGATGCCGCCGTCCGCTATGTTGAAGAGGCTCTGGACTATCTGGAACCCTTCGCCATCCGGGTCTTGCCAGGGGTCGAGCCAGGCTCTCACCCGCACCTGGACGTGCCCGAAAGCCAGGTATGCCAGCAGGGAGCCCACCGAGAACAGCAGCCCGCCGAGGATTATGTAGGCGGTCCGGCCCGTGGCCACGTACAGCATCAAGAGCGGCACGGCAAAGAACAGCAGGCTGCTCCCGAGATCCTTCTCGAAGACCAGGATCGCCAGCGAGAACGCCCAGACGACGGCCACCGGGCCGAAGTATTTGAGGGAGGGGAGCTGAACGCCCAGAAAGCTGCGGCTCGTGGCCGCCATCACGTCGCGCTTCTCGGCGAGGTACCCGGCGAAAAATACTATCAGGGCGAGACGCCCGAACTCCGAAGGCTGGAAGCTTACCGGGCCTATGTCCACCCAGCGCCGGGCGCCGTGGACCTCGTAACCCAGCGGGGTAAAAGTCAGGAGTATGAACAGCAGCCCGCCGAGGGCCAGCAGGTACTTGTACTCGAAGAGGCGGTGGTAGTTCCGGAAGAACATCACGACAAAGAGCATGGCGCCGCTGCCGACCAGTATCCAGACGGCCTGGGTAATGGCCAGGTTCTCCTCGTTCTCTATGTCGTAGGTGAGGCGGAAGATCATGACGAGCCCGATACCGGTGAGCATCGTGACTATCGGCAGCAGCAGCACGTCGGAGTGGGGCAGCCAGAGCCTGACGAACAGGTAGATGGCGAAGAGCACCCCGCAGTAGTACGCGCCGTAGACGAGCGGCGGGCTCGTGGCCTCCTGCACGAATATCAGGGTGGCGAACCCGACGGTGGTGACCAGGAGGGCCAGGATCATGGGCATGGTGGCGCGCTGGGTCATCGGGTGCCTCTAACTCCTCAGCTTCTCAGGTCTCGCAGGATCTCTTCGAGTTCGTCCCGCTGGTAGAGTTGCTGCTCTTCTATCCGCTGCAGGTAGGGACCCTTTATGTCCGACTCCTCGATGCCGGTCCGCCGCCACTCCTCGTTTAGTTGGACCCCGAAGACCTCGTAGGGCACCCCCCGGTAGGCGACGAGCTCCTGATCTTCGAAATCGAGAAAGTACTGGCTCGTGCCCCACAGGTAGGCCGGGGTGAGCGCGGCGGCGGCCACGAGGACTATAGCCAGCAACCGCAGGAGCCCGGAGACGGCCCTCCAGTAGATGTTGCCCCGGCGGCGACGGCTCTTGGCCCGGGCGGCCCGCCGGGCCGCCCCCGCGGGCTTTCTCCGGCGCTCGTCTTCGCGGGTGCTCCGCGAACGGGCCTCGGTGTCGGCGGTGATATCGGCCAGGCTCAAGGCCTCCATCTCCCGGGTCCCGCCGGACTCCTCGTCCAGGAGGTTGCGCCGCTTGCGGCGGGTCTGCTGCCTACGCCGGGGTTCTTTTTGGGGCTCTCTTTTCTTTACGTCCACCAGCACGATGGTGACGTTGTCCGTGCCGCCGGCCTCCAGGGCTTCGGAGAGCAGGCGTCGGACCGGGGCTTCCGGGTTTTGCGAAGGCTCGGAGAGTACTTCCCGGATGCGCTCCTCAGGCACCATGTCCGAGAGCCCGTCGGAGCAGAGCAGGATGCGGTCTCCCGGCTCCACGGGGAGGACGGCGGTGTCCACGTCCACCTCCTCCTCGGCGCCCAGGGCGCGGGTGATCAGGTTCTTCTGCGGGTGCTCGGCGGCCTGGGCCCGGGTCAAGTCACCGCTGCGCACCAGCTCCGCCACGAGCGAGTGGTCTTCGGTGAGCGGGCGCAACTCCCCGGCGCGCAGCAGGTAGGCCCGGGAGTCCCCGACGTGGGCCACCTCCGCCACCGGCTCCGTCTCGGAGCCCGAAAAACGGATCGCCACCACGGTCGTGCCCATCCCGGAGAGCTTCTCGTCTTCCCGGGCGGCGGCCAGGATGCGCTGGTTCGCCTCCCGGATGGTCGCCTCGAAGGAGTCGCCAGGCGCCAGCTCTCCCAGCGCCTCGACGGCAATGGAGCTGGCGACCTCACCCGCCTCGAACCCGCCGATGCCGTCGGCGACGGCGAAGAGCGAGGTGTCTTGGCCGTCGCCGACCAGCAGGGAGTCCTCGTTGTTCTGGCGGACTTTGCCGGCGTCGGTGAGGCCGTAGTGTTCGAGAAACAGCATTACGGGATGCTACTCCACAAACCGGAAGGTCGTCGAGCCCACCCGCACGGTGTCGCCGGGCCGCAAGGGGGTCGCGCCTACGGTCTTATCCCCGTTAACGTAGGTGCCGTTGGTCGAACCGGCGTCCTCCACGTAGAGGAGGCCGCCGTGGCGCGTGATCCGGGCGTGCTCCCCGGAGACGTAGTCGTCGCTCTTGAGCACGATATCGCTCTTGGAGGAGCGTCCGAGGCTCGTTGACCCGCCGTCGTTGAGGGGGAACCGGAGCTCTGAGGCCATGATCTCCGAGTCCTCGACCACGAGTTCCGGAACCCCTGAAGAGGCCAGCCGCTGGTGGGGAACCTTTCCGTTGCGCTGTTGCGGGCGCTCCGGGGTCTCGTCCGGGACCCGCCGCAGGTCGCCTATGCTGCGGCTGACCACGGAGTAGATGAAAGCGAAGAGCAAAAGCAGCAACAGGGCTTTCGCGGCCAGCAGCGGTACCTGGAGTTCCAGCATGCCGCCTACCGCTCCCCGGGGGCTCTGTCGTACCCCGAAGCTGCCCCTCCTCTCGGCGTTTCTCCGGGAGCGGTGTTCCGGCGGACGAAGCGGGCGATGCTTTGTCCGAAGGTCAGCTCGTCGCCGTCGTCTATCCGCTCGCGGTCTATCGGGGCGCCACCGAGGAGCGTGCCGTTGGTGGAGCCCAGGTCTTCTACGACGAAACCGTTGTCCGCCCGCGAGAGCCGCGCGTGCCGCCGGGAGACGTTGGGGTCGTCTATGGTGACGTCGTTCTCGCCGGAGCGGCCGATGGTCCACGGGCCGCGGCCTTCCAGCGGGTGGGTGGCGTCATCCACGACCAGCCCTACGACTTCCCGGGCCAGGCCCTGGTGCCGGGCCTCCTCCACGCTGATGGCCGCCGTGCCGCCCGCCGGGTCTCCCCCGGTGTCCGGAGACTTCTCATCCTCTTCGGCGCGGAAGATGCGGGTCTGGCCGGAGGTGTCGTCCGGGGCGTCCTTCTCGCGGGGGCCTTCTCCGCCGGTCAGCCGGGCGGTCACCCCGAACTCGCCGAAGCGCAGGGAGTCCTCGATGGTAAACCGGACCTTCGGCGGCGTCATCAGGTGGTAGTTCTTGTTCTCGGCGTGGGTGGAGGCGTACTGGATCAACTCTTCCCGCAGTGAGCGCTGGTAGGCCTGGATGGACTCCCCGTCTTCTTTGGAGAGGTGGATCGTGAAGTCGTTCGGGGCGTACGTGCGCGAGACGCTGACCATCCGGCCCTCGTCCATCTGCCGGGTGAGGCCCTTGGCGATCTCGACCGGGTGGACCTGCCGCCGGAAGGCCCGGCCAAACATACCCTCTACGAGAGATTCCATCCGCTTTTCTATGCTCTGCAGGAAACCCAAAGAAACTTATCCTCTCGCCCGAGACACGAGGTACCTCAATATCCCGTATATTATAGCCGTGAACCCTAAAGAAATCACAGCCTGATTTAGCGCCTCCGGGGCCGCGGGCACAACCAGGGCGTACCCGAGGGCCCCGACGACGACCGCCAGCGCGAGCCCGGCGGCCCACCGCCCGATCCACTCGGAGACCGAGAGCACCCCGGCTACCGCGGACCACAGCGCGGCCTGCAACAGCAGCCCGGGATAAGAGGTGATCAGCGCCTCGCCGCTCCGGGCGAACTCCACGACGCCCAGGCCCTGTGGCAGGGTACCGAGCGGCAACCCCAGGTATCGCACCACGCCCTCGCCGAACGTCAGGTCGTAGCCGGCGAGGGCCAGCGCCCCGCCGGCCCCCGAGAGGGTCGCCCCCAGCGGGCGCATCAGGGCGCCGAAGAGCAGCGGCAGGCCCGCCGCCCCGAGCCCCGTCGCCGCGAGCGGCACGGCGAGCACGGGACCGAGCGGCAGCCGGCTGAGGCCCGAGCTCACCCCGCTGGCGGCGACCCACACCCCGCCGACGGCCGGCACGAGCGTCGCAAACCCCAGCCCCGCCCCGCTCCGCCACAGCACCACCGCCAGCGCCACTATAAGGCCCAGGGCCGCCAGCCGGGGCAGGAGGTAGCCCAGGACGCCGAAGCCCGCCGCTATCCCCGCCGCCCCGGCCCCGTCGAACAGCAGCCCGGCTCCCAGGTACCCGAGCCAGCCCGCGACCACCCCGTTAAAGACGCGGAGCAGGTGCTCCGGACGAACCCCGAGGGCCGGCCGGCGCCGGATCGCCACGGTCGCCTTGGTTGGGTCCCGGCGGCCGGTGAGCAGCTTGAGGGCTTCCCAGGCGCTCTGAGGACGATGGGCGGGGTTGGGGGCCGTCGAGCGGTTGATGAACTCCGAGAGGCGCGGGGGCAACTCCTCCGGATAGTAGGCCAGCAACGTACGGGCGGTTGCGCCCACGGCGTAGATGTCGGAGAGCGCGCTCGGGTCGGCGTCGCTCTCCACCAGCTCCGGCGCTATGTAACCGGGCGTGCCCACCGCGAAGCCGACGCGTGTCAGGCGGGTGTCGCCCGGCCGGTAGGCGATCCCGAAGTCCGTCAGCTTCACCACACCCCGCTCGTCCACCAGGGCGTTCTGTGGCTTGATGTCCCGGTGGATTATCCCCTGGGCGTGGGCGTAGTCCAGCGCCTCCAGGATCTGGGCCAGGGCGTCCACCACCTCCTCCACGGTGTAGTCCTCGGCGGCCTCGTCCAGGGGCAGGCCGTGGACGTACTCGGTCACCAGGTACACCTCGTGGGAGCCGGGGATGACCTCCAGCGTCTCGACGATGTTCTCGTGGTGGAGGTTCTCGGCGATGTGCCCCTCCCGCAGGGCCCGGGAGCGCTCGGCGGCGCTGTAGACCGGGATGATCTTGACGGCCACGGCTTCACCGTCCGCCGACCGGGCCCGCCAGACGGTCCCGAAACCGCCGCGTCCGACCACCTCTGCCAGCCGGTAACGGTCCTGGCCCTCGATGTAGCGTGTCTCGGCCACGTAAGAAGTATTGTATAGATTCTTTCA
>SIRX01000092.1 GCA_004563715.1 Actinomycetota bacterium
AGTCGGTGTGGTTTTTGAGGCGGCTGGAGAGGTTGCCTTGTTCGTCGGTGGCTTCGAGGATGCGCCCGTGGGAGGAGTTCCACACCGCCTGGTCCATGTTGCCCAGGTCAAACCGCGCCGAGGAGTAGATCTCGTGCTTGTACACGGATAGGAAGGCGAAGAGCGCCGCGTAGAGCACGACGAACGCCAGCACGAACCCCAGCGGTCCCGGGCGCGGCAGGCGTCTCAGACGCTTGACCACCCGCAGCCTGAAGCTACCCATCGAGGCTTCTCCAGCTAAAGTTCGCCGGGACGAACCACCCAGCTTCGGACGGCACCCGCAGGCCGGCGTCACGCATCTTCGTCAAAACGGTCTCGGGAGGTTGCACATCCCGGATCCGGCGGACGAGCTCTCCGCCGTCGAGCCGCCGGATGGCCAGCTCCGAGCCGTCCGGGCTCGCGGTCGCGACGTACGAGCCGTCGCGGCTGACCCGGGGATAACGGCTTCCGTCCTCGACCCTGACGCCGGTTTTGTCGAACCGTCCGGTCGCGGGGTCCAGGAGGCCTACGCCGGTGGACTCGCCGTCCGTCCACATGACGGCTATCCTCTCGCCGATCTCCGGCACCACGGGCGAGGGGTCGTAGAGACCGAGCCCCTCCGCCCCCGAGACCCGTAGAGAGCCGGTCCCCACCAGAATCCTGACCCTGGACTCCTCCGGGTCGGCTCCGCGGGGCCGCTCGTCGAAAACCAGGGCGTTCGGATCGAAATAGTACGCGGGCCGGCCGGTCCGCTGGTCCGAGGTGTAGACGGTAGCCTGCCGCCGCTCGAAGAAGTCGTAAGCCGTGAGGACGGGACCGTTAGCCTCCATTCTCCAGGCGTACACGGTATTCGGGGCGGTCCAGGCCGGGCCGAGCACCGGCACACCGGCCGGCGAAGCCGGCTCCAGGAGCCGCTTCGTGGCGCCGCTGGCCGGCAACAGCAGCACGTTGGGCGGGGAGTCCGCCGTAAAACGGCCCGCGAGGAGCCAGCTCCGGTCCCCGGAGAAATCCGGGTAAGCGAGGACCTCTGCCGGACGGGCCCGCTCGGTCAGGGCCCGCGTGCCGCGCACCAGGTCCGTGCTGTAGAGGTCCCCCCGCAGGGCCTCATCGCCCTCCCGCAGCACGGTAAAGGCCGTGCTGCGGGAACCGCCGGTGGTGGCGGGTGTCGTGGCGAACCGGCCGTCTCCACCCTCGTATATAGCCGTGGTCTCCCCCGACTCCGGCTCCACAGAGACTATGGAGCCGTCCTGGGTGGCGTAGATGATCTCCTGGCTCCGGCCCGTGGCGGTCACCGCGCTCCCCGCCACCAGCAACAACCCCACCGCGAGCAGCAGCACCCACCCGTAGCGGACGAGCCACCGGGCGAGGCCCGGCCGCCGGGAGAACAGGCGGTCCGGCGAGCCGCTCAGGTTGCGGAGGCGTTGCGAGACGAAACCCATGAGCAGAAAAGTATAGCCGGTCGGTGCCTGGATACCTCGGGTTCGGCCAGGACGGCCTACAGGGGCTGGCACGCCGGGCATACGTGTGTTCCCCGGCCCGCCACCTTGAGCTTGACGATCCGCGTACCGCAAGAGAGGCACGGCTGGCCGGCGCGGGCAAAGACCCGGAGTTGATGCTGGTACTTGCCGGTCTCCCCAAAGGCGTCGTGGTAGGAGTCGAAGGTCGTGCCCCGCAGCTCGATGGCCCGGCGCAGGATGTCGCGGGTGGCGGCGTGGACCTTCTCGACCTCCCCCGGGTTTAGCGAGTCAGCCCGGCGGGTGGGGTGGACGCCTGCGGCGAAGAGCACCTCGTCCACGTAAATGTTGCCGAGGCCGGCGACGACCGACTGGTCGAGCAGCAACCCCTTTACGTTCGCCTTGCGCCCGAAGGCTTGTGCTAGATACCCGGTCGTGAACTCCTCCGAGAACGGGTCGGGGCCGAGGCGGGCTATAAGCGGATGGTCCCCCACCGCATCCGGCTCGTAGAGGTCGAAGTAGCCGAGCCAGAGCCGGGTAAAGGCCAGTACCAGGGGCTCACCGTCTCCGTCGAACTCCAGGACGGCGGTGTTCATGCGGTCGGGCTCGCGCCACGCCGGGAGGCGCAGGACCCGGCCGGAGATGACCAGGTGCACGACGCCCACCACGTCCCCGAAGTCGAGGGTGATGATCTTGCCGAGCCGCCCCGTCCCCCGCAAGGTGCGGCTCGTCAGACGCCAGCCGAACTCCTCCGGGGCCACGTTCGTAACGTCCGGCCGGAAGACGGCGGCCCGCAGCACGCTCCTGCCGCCGGCCAGCGCGTAGACGTCCTGCGAGATGACGGTCGTCTCCGGTAGCTCGGGCACCTAGTGGTCCTCCAGCAGCTGCTCGATGTGGGCGGCTACCCCGTCTTCATCCACCGGCGGGACCACGAGGTCGGCGGCCTCCCGGACCCGGGCGTTCAGCCCGCCGACCGCTACCCCGCGCCCGGCGAAGCGCAGCATGTCCTCGTCGTTCTCCGCGTCGCCGAAGGCGATGGTGCGGTCGGGTTCCACCCCCCAACGCTTGCAGAGAAAGCGCAGCGCCCGGGACTTGGTGCTTTCCAGGCTGCCCACCTCGACGTAGTGCGGCAGGCTCCGGGTCACGAAGAGCCGTCCGGCGAAGCTCTTGCGAGCCTCTTCCAGCCAGCCGGCCACGTCGTCCGGGCTGTCGATGAGGACGAGCTTCGTGGGTTTCTCATCGGCTTCCCGGAGCCAGGCCGCCGGAGAGTCTACGGTGGCTACCTCCATGATCTCGGGGTGGCTCAGGTTTCGCAGCAGGTTCGTGGTGCGCGGCGTGGAGACGATGCGGCCGTCGAAAAAGAGGCGGGCGTGCAGCCCACGCTCCTCGGCCCACTCGAGCACCTCCAGGCTAGACTCGCGTTCTACGGTGCGGTGGAGCAGCGTCTCGCCGTCCATCCGCCGGACCATCGCCCCGCCGTAGCAGATAACGGGGTCCTTGCCGGAGAAATCCAGCCGGCGGGCATGCTCTCTGGCGCCCGCGTAATGCCTTCCGGTGGCTACCACGAGCCGCATCCCGCGCTCCCGGAGCCGCCGGAGGGCGGTCAGGGTCCGTCCCGTTATCTGGAGGTCCCGGTTCAACACCGTTCCGTCGAGATCGAAGACGCCCAGATCAAAGGGCAGACCATTGCTCGCGTTCTTTGATTCTGACAAACCGGAGCCTTTCCACGCGTGGGCGGAGGAGAACTCAAATTCCTCCGCTCTACCAGACGAAAGCCAGCCCGCACATTCTAGCCTCTCCCAGACGGTTAGAGAAACCGTCCGGTAGGCCCGGCGCCCCGGTGGTACGTTCCAGACGAAACGATAAAAGTTCTAGCTCCCGCTCATCCGGGAGAGCTTGCGCGTCTCGTCGACCACCCAGAGCAGGTCGTCGAGATCTACCTCGCTAAGCTCCGAGTATTGGCCGTTGAGGTGGATCCGGGCCGACGGCTCGGCGTAGGGGCGGAACTCCACCCAGGTGGTTTTTCCGCTGGTCGCCTTTGTCTCCGGCCAGCCGCAAAGTACTATTTCGGGGTCCAGATGATCCAGTTGCTCTTTGAGCTCGCCGGGTTCGACCACCGCCACTTCCAGGTCCGGGCGGAGTATCCGGACGGCCTCCCCGATGGCTTCCCGGTAGGAGCGGGGCTCTATGGCTATTAGAACCCGGATTCCCGCCCACCCTCTTCGGACCCGCCGGCGTTGCCGGTTTCGCGTTTGTCCTCCGCGTTGCCCAGCCGCCTTATGGTGGACACGATCTGGGGCAGGCTCGACTCCTTGGTGATAACCTCGTTCGCGCCCAGCTTCGATGCCCAGAAATGAACCTCCCGGTCCCGGCTCACGGTCAGCACCAGGATAGAGACCTCCGGGTTGGCCTCGCGCAACTCTCCGACCAGCTCTATGCCGGTTCCATCCGGCAAGAGCAGGTCCACGACCGCCACGTCGACGTCGCCAAAGACCTCCGAAACCCCGTTGTGGCACTCGGCCAGAGACCCCGCCTGCCCTATCACCTCCAGGTTTGGCTCTTCCGCCAATACCCGGGCGAACGACCGCCGAAACGAATCGTGGTCGTCGAGCAAGAAAACGCGGCCCACAACAATCACCCTGTCCTACGACGACATGGAACTACTGCGACGAAGTGTAACACGTTACAATCGCTTCCGGTACGCGAACCGGCGCCGTCCATGCCACTTAAGCCTAGGTTTTGAGCCGGTAGCCGGTTTTGAAGATCCAGGCCACCGCAGCCAGGCAGACGACGAGAAAGAGGGCCGTCATGGCCAGGCTCACGCCGACGCTGACGTCCGCTATACCGTAGAAGCTCCAGCGGAAGCCGCTTATGAGGTAGACGACCGGGTTGAAGAGGGTAACCGTCTGCCAGAAAGGCGGTAGCATGTCCACCGAGTAGAAGCTGCCGCCGAGAAAGACCAGCGGCGTCACGATGAGGAACGGCACGAGCTGCAGCTTCTCGAAGCCGTCGGCCCAGATGCCGATCACGAAGCCAAAGAGACTGAAGGTCACGGCGGTGAGCAGCAGGAACGTGATCATCCACAGGGGATGGGCTATCTCCAGCGGCACGAACAGGCTAGCGGTGCCCAGGATGATCAGGGCCAGGATCATGGACTTGGTAGCCGCGGCCCCGACGTAGCTGACGACGATCTCCACGTACGAGACGGGGGCGGACAAAAGCTCGTAGATGGTGCCCGTGAACTTGGGGAAAAAGATGCCGAAGGAGGCGTTGGAGATGCTCTGGGTCAGGAGGGAGAGCATGATCAGGCCGGGCACGATGAAGGCGCCGTAGCTGACGCCTTCGATGTCGGTGATGCGCGAGCCGATAGCCGCGCCGAAGACGACGAAATACAGGGAGGTCGAGATGACGGGAGAGACGACGCTCTGCAGCAGCGTGCGCCCGGTGCGGGCCATCTCGAATCTGTAGATCGCGCGCACCGCGTAGAAGTTGAACCTCATTCCTTCTCCCTTACCAGCTCCACGAAGATCTCCTCCAGCGAGCTTTGTTTGGTGTGGAGGTCCTTGAACCTGATGCCCGCCGCGCCGAGGTCCGCGAGCAAAGCCGTCACGTCCGTGCGCCCCGTGCGGGTGTCGTAGGTGTAGACGAGGCCGGTGCCGTCGGTAGTCAACTCCAGGTCGTAGCCCGCCAGATCGTCGGGGACCTCGCTCAGCGCTTCCTGCAACTCCAGCGTCAGCTGCTTCTTGCCGAGCTGCCGCATAAGCTCGTTCTTCTCCTCGACCAGGATGATCTCACCGTTCGAGATCACCCCGATCCGGTCGGCCATCTCCTCGGCCTCGTCTATGTAGTGGGTGGTCAGGATAATGGTCACGCCGGTCTTGCGCAGCGAGCGCACCGTCTCCCACATGGCCCGCCGCAACTCCACGTCCACGCCCGCCGTCGGCTCGTCGAGAAACAGGATCTGCGGCTCGTGCGAGAGGGCCTTGGCGATCATGACCCGGCGCTTCATCCCCCCGGAGAGCGTCATGATCTTGTCGTCCTTCTTGTCCCACAGGGAGAGGTCCCTGAGGACTTTCTCGACGTACCCGGGGTCCGGCGGCCGGCCGAAGAGCCCGCGGCTGAAGTTGACGGTTGCCCACACGGTCTCGAAAGCGTCGGTGGTGAGCTCTTGCGGGACGAGCCCGATCAAAGACCTAGCCGCCCGGTACTCGGTGACGATGTCGTAGCCACCGGCCTTTACGACGCCCTCGGTCGGGTTGACAATCCCGCAGACGATGCTGATCAGGGTCGTCTTCCCCGCGCCGTTGGGCCCCAGCAAGGCGAAGATCTCACCCCGGTAGATGTCTAGGTTCACTTTCTCGAGCGCCTGGAAACCGGAAGCGTAGGTTTTGGAGAGGTTGGTCACCGAGACTACGGGCTCCAAGATCGAGCCCCAAACCTCGGGTAAGCCGCGAAACGATCCCGAAAGTCCCCGTCCGGCATCCCGGCGCGCCGGCTCACGCGTGCGAGTTCTTCACTGACCAGGATCACGCCTTAATCTCCTCTCCGGGATCACCCCGAGCCGTTCTCTCTCCACCCCGAGGTTCGGTCTTCGTCTTGGGCCTCCACGCTCACAAACCTATACTCATGGACCTATATTTTATGCGGAAGGTCCCACAGTCCCAAGCGTATTTCTTCCAGCTCGTACCCTGTCGGCCGACTATCGGCTTTCGATGCCCAAAGGCAACCGGGGATGTTTCCGGCGCGGCACCCTGAAAGGAGATGGCGAAGGGACCGGAATGCTGCCTCCTGGGGTGGAGCCGAGGAGATTCGAACCCCTGACCTCCGTCGTGCAAATGCTACCTAACCCGAGTTGCCCCCTAACCCGGTAAACAATATCCTCCCGGTCCGAAGGCCGCCAAAACCTTCTCTCTGGATCGGGAGGACACCTTGGAAGATACCATAATCACCACCTACTACCTGTGCGAGGA
>SIRX01000093.1 GCA_004563715.1 Actinomycetota bacterium
GATCATCTACCGCTCCTTTTACTCTGGTCCCGCCAATACGGATCGTTCGACCCCCGAAACCTCCACCCCGATCTCTCTACCCAGATACTCCTCCTTATTTACTAAACGGTACTGTTCAATGATTTGGATAGTACAATAACCTGGTGCGAGGTGGTTGTCAAATGAAAAAACATATTTGTTTACTGAATTTACTGGACCTGATAGATGGCGCGTAAGTACGAGCTAAAGCGGCGGGCGGAGAAGCAGGAGGAGACTCGGCGACGGATCACGGCGGCGACCGTCGAGTTGCACGAAGCTCTCGGGCCCGCCCGGACGACCATCAGCGCCATCGCGGAGCGGGCCGGGGTGCAGCGGCTGACCGTGTACCGGCACTTCCCTGACGAACGGGCGTTGTTTGCTGCCTGCACGGGACACTTTCAGGCGCAGAATCCGCCGCCCGACCCGGCGTCCTGGGCTTCGGTTGCCGACGTCGAGGAGCGCCTCAGGGTGGCGCTGACCGAGGTGTACGCCTATCACGGCCGCACCGAGCGGATGATGGAAAAGGTAATGCGCGACCGGCAGGTCCATCCTCTCACGCGTGAGTTCAGCGAACCGTACTTCCGGTATTGGGAGGCGATGCGTGATGCCCTCGCCGCCGGTTGGAACGTGCAAGGTCCCCGGCGAGAACTGCTGAACGCGGCTCTCGGTCACGCGCTAGATTTCGGTACGTGGCGTTCGCTCGTGCGCCAGCAGGGCCTCGACGAAGATCAGGCCATAGAGTTGATGGTCTGCGCGGCGCGGTGCGCGGCGCGGGAACGTCGGTCAGGCGGATAGACCGTCGCGCAGCGTCTCCGCCACCCGAAACGGGTCTGAGGCTACCACCGAGGCGGCGTAGAGTTCCATCGCGCCCATGTCCGAGGTGCGGCTCGCCGGGTCGCCCCGGTCCACCAGGTACACCACGGTTGGAAAGTTTGACCAGTCCTCGCCCGCCGGCTCCAGCGGGGGCGTGTAGAAGGCGACGTTGAAGGTGCTTACGCCCAGCTTCTCGACGTAGCCCTCGAGCGCCCCGGCGACCGCCCGGCGCAGGTCTTCGTCCTCCATGCTCTCGCCGATAAGCACCACTTCCTTATCCTTTATGGGCGTGAGGGAGGCGAAGCCCTGGACGTCGTCTGGGCCGGTGAAGCCGAGCCCCAGGGCGTCGTGGGCGCGGTAGAGGTCGTCGAAGTAGTCCGAGCCGTGCTCGACCGCGTAGAGGGCGGCGGCGCGGCGGAGGCGCTCGACCTTCGGGTAGTGCATGTGGCGGGTGGCGGTCACCTGGGCGTGGCCGTGGATGATGGAGCCGCCGGCGCGCCAGAGGCAATTCCACATGAGGAAGAAGTACCGGGCTTCGGGGTCGGTTTCGAGCGCCTTGCGGCCCCAGTTCAGGCCGACGGTTATGTAGTCGTCCACCTTCTCGGGGGTGAAGTGGAGCGGGTTGTGGTCGTCGAAGACGATCACGCCGTGGAAGCCGTCGTACTTGGCGATGTTCGAGGCTGTCGTCGAGTGACGGCCCCGGACACGACCGAACACGTCGGCGGGCGTGCCCTCCTCCGGGTTGCAGAACGGGTCGCCCTCGGTTTCGGATATCTCTTCCTCGAGGTCCGTGTCGGTGCCGGTGTCGGTGGGGCGGGAGGCGCGCAGGCCGTTGAAGATGGCGCCCTCCAGGGTAACCAGGTTCGTGACCTTGACGATCTCCTGCTCCCGCACGGCGTCTATGGAGCCGAAAGACTCCTCGATCCAGGCGTTCATGGTCTCCGGCGGGTCGAGGCGGCCGACGGTGGCGCTCACGTCGAAGACGCGCTCCACCACGGCGCGGTCGGCGGACGAGAGATCTTGGGTCAGGGCCGGCAGGTTCGTTATCCGCTTCTCCGGTGCCACGCCCTAGACCTTCTGCACGGCGGCGTCGAGCTGGTCGTAGATGCGGGAGCGCGGGATCATGCGCTCTATGTGCCCCTCGACGCCGAGCTTGAGCTTGGCGACTTCGTGGGCGAACTTGACGGCGGTGGCCCAGTCGTGGCCTTCGAGGCGCGCCGTAAGCAGGCCCGCCCAGAAGGAGTCGCGGGCGCCGGTCACGTTCTTGACGTCTACCCGGGTGAGAGGCCCGATCTCCTCGACCGACTCGCCGTCGGAGACCGTTACCACCCCGCCGCTGCTGGTGAATAGCACCACGTCGGACCCCAGGTCGTGGAACTCGCGCACGGAGGTCTCGCGCAGGGTGTCGTCGTCCATGTTGTAGTCGAAGAGCCTGCGGGCGTCCTCCAGCGACGGCTTGACGATGGTGACGTGCGGCATGATCTCGGCCAGCACCTCCCACGCCTCCTCCTTATCCGGCCAGACCCGGGGGTCGTAGTTCGGGTCGAGCGAGACGATCTTACCGAGCCGGTCGCCGAGCCTGAGGGCGCGCCGGATCGCCAGCCGCTGCGGGTCTCGCGAGAGGGCGAAGGCGGAGGTGTGGATGACACGGGCCCGCTCTATGAGCTCGTCGCCCACCTCGCGCATGCCGAGCAGGGCGTCGGCCCCGCGGTTGACCTGGAAGTCCGGGACGCTCACCGTCCGGGTGACGAAGATGTTGGTGGTGGCCGCCTCGTCGGTCCTCTTGAGGGCCTCGGTGTCCACGCCGTGGTGCTGGAGCTGGTCCTGCAGGTACTCGCCGAAGTGGTCGGTGCCGATCTTGGAGAGGATGGCCGACCGCCCGCCGAGCTTGGCCGCGTACAGCGCCACGTTCGCCGGCTGGCCGCCCAGGTAGCGGGTGAAGCTGCTCGCCGTCCTCAGGGAGTGGACCATCCGGTGCGAGATGAAGTCCACCACCGTCTCGCCGACCGCCAGCACGTCGAGCTTGAAGTACATTTCGTCCAGGGTCTCCAGCGTAACGTCGTCCGAGTCGGGGTCGGTAAAGTACGCGGGGATCGGGAGCCGCTCGACCACCCGGTAGCCGTTCTCGGACATCGGGATCTCCGTTGCCGTGTCGTCGTGGGCCAGCCGGGTTGCTTCGTCTTCTTCCCTGGTGTCGCGCTCGTGGCCCTCGATGGCTTCGAGGTACCGTTCGGCGGTACGTTCCCAGGTGTAGTAGTCGATCACGCGGTTGTAGCCCGCCTCGGCGTACTGGCGCCAGCGCTCTTCGTTGCCCGTGAGCCGGTAGAGCCCGGCGGCGACGTCCTCCGGGTCGGAGGGGTCCACCAGGATGCCGTACTCCTCGTCGCCGCTGCGCAGGCTTTCGCTCGGCCCGCCGTACTTGGTGACGACCGCCGGGAGTCCGGCCGCGATGGCTTCCAGCGGCGCCAGACCGAAGGGCTCGTAGTTCGCCGTCAGCGCGAAGACCGAGCGCATGCCGGCGAGGTAGCGGTAGGTAGCGGCCAGTTCCCGCTGGCTGCGGAGGGCGAACATCGAGACCTCTCCGCGCAACTCCTCGCGCTCTATGACGCGCATGAGGCCGTCGAGCACCGCCCGCTCGCCCTCGTCTGCCTCTTTGTAGCCCTCCAGCGGGTTCTCAAGCGACCCGGTGACGACCACCAGGTTGGCGCTCTGCCGGAGCGTCGGGCTCGAAGCGAACGCCTCGATGAGCGCCAGGTGGTTCTTTTTCGGGTCCAGCCGGCTGGAGGCTATAACGCACGGCAGGTCTAGCCGGTTTTCATCGAGGTCTCGTTCTAGGCACTCTCGTACGTGCCCGTGGACCCTTTCTTCCTCCTCGTAGTCGGCGGACTTGTCGAAGATGTGGAGGGCCACGCCGGGGGGGATGGCGGCGAAGCGGGCGTCGTCGGTGGGGTCCACGGCCCCGCGGTAGGCGTTGTGGGTGTACTGGTTGAAGCGCTCCTGGGAGGTGCTCGTGACGTTGACCGCCGAGCGGTTCATGGAGAGCCTCTCGGCCACGATGCGCTTCGAGAAGTTGTACTTCTCTTCTACCTCCGCGATGTGCCGACGGGAGACGCCCATCTTGTCCATCTTCTGGGCGCCTAAAGAGTGGGCCGTAAAGCTGAACGGGATGCCGGTCTGCTCCTCGATCAGGGCCGCGCACAGCCCGCCGTCGCCGTAGTGGGAGGTGATGGCGTCCGGCATGGAGCCTTCTTCCTCGTACCACCGCAGCAGGTTCGGGATCCACTCGGTGCCCAGGTAAGGCCACAGTTCTTCTTTAGGCAGGAAGTGTTCCGGGCCGCAGGGAATGCGCAGGATGCGCACGTTGGGGGCGTCCGGGTAGGCGTCGGTCTCGCCTTCGAACTCAGGCCACTCGGGGTCTACGACGCGGCGGGTGACGATGTCCACCTTGTGGTCCAGGTTGCCCATCGCCAGGGCCAGCTCCTTAACGTAGACGAGCTGGCCGCCGAAGTCCGGGTGCTGGGTCCAGTAAGAGTCGTTCGGGTCGAAGTTTCCCTGTGGGTTCAAAAACGCGACGTGCATAGATCCATCCTTTCTTCGCGGCGGCTCGGCGTTGCCCGTTGCCGGAGCCCGGCTTCAGGACTCCTTTGACGGTTTCTTCTCCTTCTTGTCCGCTGGTTTCTGGGGCGCTCTCACGTCCTCTTTCTCTTGTTCGGGCAACTGATCCAACCGGGCGTAGATCTCGCCCCGGTCTATCTCTTCCGGCAGGGGACCTATGGTCGTGAGCTTCGTCTCGACTATCTCGCGGGCGAAGAGCGCGCAACGCTCGGGCGGGTTTCCGTCGAGCAAAGCTACGAGGTACCCGGCCCAGAACGAGTCGCCGGCCCCCGTAGCATCCACCACCTCGACGGGGCGGGCCGGCACGTGATGAACTTTGCCGTTCTGCGAGACGAGTATCCCATCCTCACCCATGGTGAACACGACGGTCTCCGGCCCCAGCTCGTGGAAGAGCTCGACGTACTCCTCGGGGGCCGGGTTCTTTACCCGGCCCCGGCCGAAGATGCGCCGGGCGTCGTCCAGCGACGGCTTCGTTATGTTCACGTACCGGTACATATTGCGGATAACCTGCTCGGCCTCTTTGTGGTCGGGCCAGATGCGGAGGCTGTAGTTCGGGTCGAGCGAGACGATCTTGCCCGCCTCGTGGGCGAGGCCAAACGCCCGCTCCACGGCGGAACGGCACGGCTCGCGCGAGAGCGCGAAGGTGGAGGCGTGGACCACTCTGGCGCGCTCGATCGCCTCTTCGGGAACCTCGTTCGGGCTGAGGAGAAAGTCCCCCTGGCGGAAGTCTTCGAAGTCCGGCGTGCCGGTCGTGGAGGAGACGAAGATTATGGAGGTGTGGGTGCGATGGTCCATCACCAGGTAGTCCGTGTAAACCCCGTGGTACTGCATCTCGCTCTTGAGGAACCTTCCGAAGGCCCCGATGCCGGTCTTCGAGATGACCGCCGCCCGGCAGCCCAGCTTGGCTATGTTCACCGCGATGTTGGCCGGCGAGCCCCCGAGGTGCTTGCGGAAGGTGAAGGTGTTGCGCAGGGTGTCGGTCTGCTCGACCGAGATGAAATCTACCAGCGTCTCGCCGATGGTCAGTATGTCCAGCGGTTCTTTTGTCTGCTCCATGACCTCCCCAATGGACGGATGCTCTGTTACCCCTACCGCGGCGCTCATGCGTTAAGTATTCCAAAGTACAGCTACATACGCTACAGGTTAGAGTACCTCCCGATAAACAAACTTCCCGTCCCGGTGTTCCGCCGCCGGTTATACTCTTCCGGCCGGACGGCATGTTCTGTACCCGATACGGAGAGGAACGATGGGTGGCGGCGGGCCAGCGGGCGTGTCCCACCCTACGCTAGGTTGGAGACTTACTCCCACGCGTTTTTTACCTGGGCCCTGGCCAAGCACGGGGTGAGAGCTGGCCGGGCGGCGGGGATAGCGGGCGCCGCCGGGGCGTTGTTTCCAGACCTGCCCTCTTTCGCCGGCACCGCCTACTACGTGGGCACCGCTTACCTGACCGAGGGGT
This sequence comes from Actinomycetota bacterium, assembly GCA_004563715.1. Lineage (GTDB taxonomy): Bacteria > Actinomycetota > Rubrobacteria > Rubrobacterales > Rubrobacteraceae > SIRX01. Next base: position 5,903 of record SIRX01000093.1, read on the forward strand.
GGTCCTCGATGGACTCCGAGAAGATGCTGGATGCCATCTACTTCTCGGGACCGTTCGGGGGGACGGGCTCGGTGCTCCACTCGGCTGTACCTGCCCTGGTTCTGCTCGTCGTGTACCGGGTTGCGAGGCTGCGTCGGGTGGATCGCCGCAAGATATTGCTGTGGTTCCTGCTGGGCTGGCTCGGTCACACGCTGGTGGACTTCCTGACCCACGTAGATGATACTCGACCCCTCTTCTGGCCCATCTCCGACTGGGAGTGGTCCAGCCCCGTCTCGTACTACGATCCAGCTTACTACGGTCGGGAGTTCTCCATCGTAAACCACGCCCTGATCCTGGTGACGATGGCGATCTTGCTCGTCCGGCGTCTCGGGAGGCGCAAGGGTAGCCGGGCTTGAGCCTGGCAACGGACCGGGCTCTAGCGTAGTCTGGTAGCGATGGAGCCTAGAGCGGAACGCGGAGCGGAACTTTGGCCTTGCCGGTAGGTCTGGCGAGGGCCGGGGGCGTGGCCGCCGCCCTGGGCGGCGCGCTGTGGGCCGTGAAGGTCCTGAACGACGGGTTCGTCCCCGGCGAGAGCGGCGTGGCTGACCCGATATTCTTCGTGCTCCCGCTTCTCTTTATCTGGGGGCTGGCGGGTTTCTACATCCGGTACTCGGAGGATATGGAGGGTGAGGGAACCGCGGGCTTCGCCCAGAGCTTCGCCGGGCTCGCGATCCTGGCCGCAGGCTATTTTCTAAACCTCACGCTCCAGGTAGAGGACACCGCCCGGATCGTCTCCTTCGGCTTTATCATCCTGACGCTCGGCCTCGTGGTCCTGGGCTTCGCCACGCTCAAGACCGAGCCGCTGCCCGCCGGCAACTTCCTGCCCCTCGTCATGGGGCTGCTGACGCCGTTGACCATAATTATCGGGGGGGAGGCCTTGCTGCAGGCCTCCATATCCGCCCTGTTCGGGATCGGGTGGCTGGCGCTCGGCGTGCTGGTCCTGATCGGCCCCCGCACCAGGGTCAAGTAGCGGTTAAAATCCGGCGCCCATCTGATAGAATCCGCTCCCGGAGAGGTGTCCGAGCTGGCCGAAGGAGCGCGACTGGAAATCGCGTAGGCGGTGTTAAGCCGTCTCGTGGGTTCGAATCCCACCCTCTCCGCTCTGTTCGCCCGGGGGGAGCCTGAGACTTATGGACCGTAAGAGACTGGCCCTGATCAGCTACGTGGCCCTCATGGCCTTGTTCGTGGTGGACTTCACGCTGATCCTGATCTTCCCCGGCCCGTCGCCATTTCTGCTGATGCTCGGACCTATCTTCGTGCTTCTCGGCGCCCAGCTCGTGTTCTTCCGCCAGGAACACGCCCGGATCTGGGAGCGCTTCGGCGCGCCCTCGGCCTCTATCTTCGCCTTCGTCGGTTTTCTCTTTATCGTGTTGGGGCTCTACTTTACCTTTAACGTGCCGGTGTAGCAGGAGCCCGTTCTCTGCTGGTGGAACTCCGGCCACCCTCTGGTACACTAGAAACTTGCCGCGCTAAGCGGGGAGCTGGCGATGCCCTGTACCTGCGATCGCCTAGCAGGGCCTAGATCCCCGCCCGAGGCGGCCCGGGTTCGGTTGAAACCGGTGACCGTGGCGTTGACGGCCGGGTCCCGGGCAATGAGGCCCCGTGAACCGTGTCAGGACCGGGAGGTAGCAGCACTAAGCAGGTTACCTCATGTGCTGCGGGGCAGCCCGGCCCGAGCCAACGGCCGGGAGTTCGCCGGGTCCGGGTCCGTCGACGGCGGGGTGCGCGGTATTTGTTCGTTTTTGCGGCGGGTCTTCTCCGTTATACTAGCCCTGTGAGACACGCCACCCTCTACCGCAAATGGCGGCCCCGGACGTTCGCGCAGATCTCCGGCCAGGAGCCGGTCGTGCGCACCCTGCGCCGGGCCATAGAAACCGACCGCGTGGCCCACGCCTACCTCTTCTCCGGGCCGCGCGGGACGGGCAAGACCTCTACCGCGAAGGTGCTCGCGATGGGCCTCAACTGCGAGAAGGGGCCGACGGCCGAGCCGGACGGGACCTGCGAGAGTTGCCGCGCGATCATCAACAACTCCTCGATGGACGTGCTGGAGATGGACGCCGCATCCAACCGGGGGATAGACGAGATCCGGGAACTGCGCGACCGGGTGAACCTGGCGCCCGCAGCCGGGCGGATGAAGGTGTACATCATCGACGAGGTCCACATGCTGACCACCGAGGCGTTCAACGCCCTCCTCAAGATGCTGGAGGAGCCGCCGGAGCACGTGGTCTTCGTCCTCGCCACCACCGAGAAGCACAAGGTGCTGCCCACGATCATCAGCCGCTGTCAGAGCTTCGACTTCCGGCGGCCCGGCGTCGGGACGCTCGCGGAGAAGCTGGCGGAGATAGCCGAGGCCGAGGGCATCGAGGTCGAGCCCGGGGCGCTCACCATCATCGCCCGCGAGGGCCAGGGCTCCTTCCGGGACGCCGAGGGGCTTCTGGACCAGCTCTCGTCGTTCGCGGAAGGGGAGATCACGGCCGGCATGGTCCGGGAGTTGCTGGGGGGCGTCGGACCCGAGACCCTGCTGGAGACGACCGCCGCGCTGCACGACCGCCGGGCGGCGGTCGCCCTGAAGATCGTGGACCGCCTCTCCAACGAGGGCCGGGACCTGGGGCAGTTCGTCGGCGAGCTTCTGGCCCACCTGCGGCGCCTGATGCTCTTGCCGCACGCCCCGGATGTGGCGCTCGCCGAGGTCGGCTCCGACGAGCGCGCCCCGCTCGAGGAGCAGGCCGCCGCCGTCCCGGCCGCCGAGGTTGTGCGGCTCGTCGAGGCGCTGGGCGACGCTTTAGGCCGCATAAAGCGCGGCGGCGACCCGAAGCTGGAGCTGGAGCTGACCTTCCTCAAGCTCGCCCGCGACTACACCGAGCCCGACGTGACCAACCTCCTGCGCCGCCTGGAAGCCCTGGAGACCGCCGTCGCCGACGGTGCCGCCCCCGCTACCGCCCGGCAAACGCACTCTTCCGCACCGCAACCCGCTCCGCCGGTAGCAGAGGAAGACGAGAGCCGGGAACCCGAAACAGAGCCGGAGCCCCAGAACGAGTCGGAGCACGATGTACAGTCCGGAACGGCCGGAGAACCTGCGGAGCCGGCAGAAACGGCAGAGCCCGATGATACCGTCACCGCCGGAACGCTCGCGGCGCGGTGGCCGTCCGTGGTTCAGGACATGAAGGACCGCCGGCACGCCCCGGCGGCGGCGGTGTACGAGGAGGCGCGGGTCGAGGGCTTCGAGGACAACGTCTTGGAACTGGCGTTTCCCAGGGAGCTGGCGATCTACGCCAAGCTGGCGGGCGACGCCCGGCACGTCGAGGCGCTGCATGGGACGCTGGAGAAGCAGTTCGGCGTCAGGCCGCGCCTGGAATGCCGGGTCGGGGACGGGCAGCCCGACAGCCCGTCCCGAGAAGCCGCGACTCCACAGTACGAAGCTCCGCAGCGGGAGGTTTCTGGACGAGGGAACCCGGCACCGCGGGAACTCGCCGTTCCGCAAGAGGACGCGCGGGAGCCTGAAGAGGGCCCGGGGCCCGGGACGGAGGTTCCGGAGGCCGCGGGCGGCAATGATACAATCCGCAGCGAGCAGGAAGTGTTCGCGCTGGCGCGGGAGTGGTTCGGCCCGGCCAAAGAAAACGGAGGTAACTAGGTGGGGCGCAGGAACATGAACAAGATGATGGCCCAGGTGCAGCAGATGCAGCAGCAGATGCAGCAAGCCCAGGAAGAGCTTGCCAAAGAGACCGTCACGGCGAGCGCGGGTGGCGGGGTCGTCAAGGCGACCGTGACCGGCTCTCAGGAACTGGTCTCCATCGAGATAGACCCCGAGGCGATCGACCCGGACGACGTGGAGATGTTGCAAGACATGGTGCTGGCGGCGGTCAACGAGGCGATGACGAGCTCCCAGGAGCTGGCCTCCAAAAAGCTCGGCGGCATAACCGGCGGCCTGGGAGACCTGGGCATACCGGGTATGCCGGGCCTGTAAGCCCGGGGATAGTTGGCGACCTATGCGCGGCCGGTAGAGCGGCTGATCACCGAGCTCTCCAAACTACCCTCCATCGGGCCCAAAAGCGCGCAGCGCATCGCGTTCCACGTGATCCGGGGCCGCCAGGAGGACGCCTTCGGGCTGGCCGAAGCACTTCGGGAAGTCAAGGAGCGGATAAGACCGTGCCGGAGGTGCTTTAACCTCACCGAGGCGGAGGAGTGCGAGATCTGCCGCGACCCCCGGCGCGACCCTTCCGTGATCTGCGCCGTCGAGGATCCCTACGACATCGGGTCCATCGAACGTACCGGCGAGTACCGGGGCCTCTACCACGTCCTGGGTGGCGCCCTCTCGCCCCTCGACGGCATCGAGCCTGAGGACCTGCGGATCGCCGAGCTCGTCGAGCGGGTGAAGGTGGAGGGGACGCAGGAGATCGTGGTCGCCACCAACCCCAACACCACCGGCGAGGCGACAGCGCTGTTTATCGCGCAGGAGGTCGAGGACCTGCCGGTGCGGGTCACGGCGCTCGCCAGCGGCCTCCCCGTGGGCGGCGACCTGGAGTACGCCGACGAGGTTACCCTGGGCCGGGCCTTCGCCGGCCGGCGTGAGCTCTAGGACCAGAGAGACTAGAGGGCGCCGGTCCCTGGCCGGCATGAGCCGCCGCTCGGTCGAGTCCATCGGCCAGACCGTCGCGAGCCTACCCCCGCGCGAGGCGAACCTCGTCAAGGTCCCGGACCTCCACCCGGAGCTGGCCGAGGCCCTCTCCCGGGAAGGCGTGGACCGGCTCTACTCCCACCAGCTCGAAGCCTACGAGCGGGTGCGGGCCGGGGAGAACGTGGTGGTCGCCACCGCGACGGCGAGCGGGAAGTCGCTCTGCTACAAGATACCGGCGTTCGAAAGCTCTTTAGAGAGCGCCGCGAGCCGGGCGCTGTTCCTGTACCCGACCAAGGCGCTCGCCCAGGACCAGCTCGGCAAGATCCGTGGCTTCGGGTTGCGCGGCGTCCAGGCGGGAACCTACGACGGCGACACCCCGCAGGCGATGCGGGCGGAGGTCCGGCGCCGCTCCAACGTCCTGCTCACCAACCCGGACATGCTCAACGTGGGCATCCTGCCCAACCACGACGCCTGGGCGGACTTCCTGCGCAACCTGGAGGTCGTCGCGGTGGACGAGGCGCACGTGCTGCGCGGGGTCTTCGGCTCACACGTGGCCGCGGTGCTGCGGCGTCTGCGTCGGGTCGCGGCGCTGCACGGCGGCGACCCGAGGTTCGTGCTCACCAGCGCCACCATCGCCAACCCGCAGGAGCTGGCCGAGACCCTTACGGGGCTGCCTTTCACGCTCGTGGATGAGGACGGGGCTTCTTCGGGGCCGCGGCGCGTGATCTTCCGCAACCCGCCGCTGCTGGATAAGGAGAAGGGCGAGCGGCGGAGCCTGCTCACCGAGGGGGCGCTAGTCTTCGCGGAATTGGTGCGCCAGGGCGTGCGGACCATCGCCTTCGCCCGCACCCGAAAGGCGGCGGAGCTCATCTACCGCTACGCCGCCGACCGGCTCGGGATCGAGGGGGCGAAGAAGATTTCGCCGTACCGCGCGGGCTACACCCCGAAGGAGCGCCGTGGCATTGAGGGCCGCCTCTTCCGGGGCGAGTTGCTCGGGGTCGTCTCGACCAATGCCCTAGAGCTCGGGGTGGACGTGGGCACGCTGGAGGCGGTGGTCTGCTGCGGGTACCCTGGCAGCGTGGCCTCCATCTGGCAGCAGTGGGGCCGGGCCGGGCGGAGTGATACCCCGTCCCTCGCGGTCTACATCCCCGGCCGCGACTCCCTGGACCAGTTCCTCTTCGAGAACCCGCGCCGCATACTCGGGCGCCGCGTCGAGGCCGCCCGCGTGACGCTGGAGAACCCGTACATCCTCGGCCCGCACCTGCTGGCCGCAGCCCACGAGGCCCCGCTGGAGGCTGACGACGAAGAGTACTTTGGACCAGCCTACCGGAGCGTGGCGAAGAAGATGCTCGGGCCGGGGGGGCTCGCGGCGAGCGGGGAGCGGTTGATCTACGTGGGCGGGAACCGCCCGGCGCGCGACATCTCGCTGCGCTCGGCGTCCTCGGAGACGGTCCTCATCTCCGACAAGGACGGGGAGCTTATCGGGACGGCGGAAGCCACCCGCGCCCCGGGCGAGCTTCATCCCGGCGCGACCTACCTGCACCGGGGCACGGCCTACGAGGTCGAGGAGCTGGACCTGAGGGCCAGCCGGGCCCTCGCCCGCCGGGTCCCGAACCGCTACTACACCCGCCCGCGCGTCGAGACCGACGTGGAGGTGCTGGAGGAGGTGGAGAAACGGGACCTGGCGAACGGCGCGGCGCTGCACTGGGGCCGGGTGCGGACGACGGACGCGGTGACGCACTACAAGAAGGTGCAGGTGGCCGACGACCGGGAGATCGGGGTCTTCCCGCTGGACCTGCCGGACGTGGTGCTGGAGACGCAGGCGTTCTGGATCTCGCTGCCCCCGCTGCCGAAGGACGCCCGGCCGAGCTTCGAGAGCTTCGGCGGCGCGCTGCACGCCGGGGAGCACGGCCTGATCGGGCTGCTGCCCCTCTTCGCGATGTGCGACCGGGCGGATATCGGTGGCCTCTCCACCCCGGTCCACCGCCAGAACGGGCTGCCGACGGTCTTCGTCTACGACGGCTACCCCGGCGGCGTCGGCATCTCCCGCCGCGGCTACGACGAGTTCGAAGCGCTCGCCCGCGACACTCTGGGCGTCATCACCCGCTGTCCGTGCGAGAAGGGGTGTCCAGCCTGCATCCAGTCCCCCAAGTGCGGCAACTGGAACGAGCCCCTGAGCAAGCCCGGCGCCGTGAGCTTCCTGCGCTACCTGCTCGGCCAGGTAGACCGCTACCCGACCCTGTGAGCGAAGCGGGGCCGTACATCGCCGTTGTCGGCGCGGGCCACGTCTCCGGCGAGCTCTACGAGCAGGCCCGCGAGGTTGGCCGGCTCGTCGCGGAGAGGGGTGGTGTGGTCGTCTGCGGTGGTCTCGGGGGCGTGATGGAGGCGGCGGCCCGCGGCGCTACCGAAGCGAACGGGGTCGCCATCGGTATCTTGCCGGACGAGGACCGGCGGCGGGCGAACAAGTATCTAACTTATTCCATCGCGACCGGCGTGGGGCACGCCCGCAACCTGGCGGTCGTGTGCTCCGCCGACGCGGTGATCGCGGTAGGAGGCGAGTACGGTACGCTTTCGGAGATCGGGCTGGCGAAGAAGGTCGGGAGGCCGGTGGTCTCGCTCGGGAGCTGGGAGTTGGGCGAGCACGTTGACGTTGTGGCAGCGCCGAAAGAGGCCGTCGAAACAGCGTTTGGGGCCTGCGGCGTGTAGTATCTTCGGAAGTGGTTTTTAGAAGGAGGGTTCCGTGATGGAGGAAAACAGGGTAGCGTTGGTGAGCGGCGGAAACCGGGGTATCGGGCGCGAGATCTGCCGCCAGCTCGCCGCGAAGGGGTACACGGTCGTCCTCGGCGCCCGGGACGAGGAGAAGGGCCGCCGGGCGGCGGAGGATCTCGACGGCGACGTCCACGCCCGCCAGCTCGACGTGACCGACGACGAGAGCGTGAGACGCCTGGCCGATTCTATCGAAGAGGAGTTCGGGCGGCTGGACGTGCTGGTCAACAACGCCGGGATCGCCAACGATCACGGCCAGCGCGGCGTGGACGCCGACCTGGACCGGGTGCGGGAGGCGCTGGAGGCGAACCTGATCGGGGCCTGGCGGCTGTGCGAGGTGGCGATCCCGCTCATGCAGCGGAACGGCTACGGCCGGATCGTCAACGTCTCCAGCGGCCTCGGGGCCATCAGCGAGATGGGCGGCGGCTCCCCAGCCTACCGGGTCTCGAAGGCCGGGCTGAACGCCCTGACCCGCATCCTCTCTTCGGAGTTGCGGGGCAGCGGCATCCTGGTCAACGCCGTGTGCCCCGGCTGGGTCCAGACGGACATGGGGGGGACCCGCGCCTCCCGGCCCGTCGAGGACGGCGCCGACACCCCGGTCTGGGCCGCCACGCTCCCCAACAGCGGTCCCACCGGCGGCTTTTTCCGCGACCGGCGCCCGGTGGACTGGTAGAAGGATTTCTCCGATGACCGATCCCGGCCCGCAGCCCGACAACCGGTCCCAGCGCGAGCGGATGCTCGCCGGCGACCTCTACATCGCCGACGACCCCGAGCTGGCGCGTGACAGCCTGCGGGCCATGTCCCTGACCGAGAAGTTCAACGCGAGCCCGGCCGAGGAGCCCGAAGAGCGCCGGCGTATCCTCGATGAGCTGCTGGGAGCCTTCGGCGAGGAGTCGGAGATCCGGCCGCCACTGTACTGCGACTACGGCTACCAGATAAGCATCGGAGCCCGGACGTTCGTTAACTTCGGCCTGACGGCCCTGGATGTCGCCCGGATCACGATCGGGGATGACGTGCAGTTCGGGCCGAACGTGCAGCTCCTGACGCCGACCCACCCAACAGATGCCGGGTTGCGCCGGGCGAAGTGGGAGGCTGCCGAGCCGATCGCGATCGAGGACAACGCCTGGATCGGCGGGGGCGCGATCGTGCTTCCCGGCGTGACCGTGGGTGAGAACTCCATCGTCGGCGCGGCAGCGGTCGTGACGAAGGACGTCCCTCCGAACACCCTCGTCGTGGGCAACCCGGCCCGGGTCGTACGTACACTGTAACCGCGCCATCGCAGCCGGCTTTGTTCAGCCGGGGCCTTCTTACCCGGGCTCTCCCAGCCGATGTATGGTGGCCAGGATCTCCTCCAGAGACGCGGACTTGGAGACCACCCCGTCCGCGCCCGCCCGCAGGGCTTTCTGGCGGTCCTCGGGGTCCAGGCTTATGGTGAGAACCAGCACCGGGGCCTGGGGACAGTTCTCGCGTAGCTCGCCGACCAACTCCACACCGCTGCTGTCAGGGAGAAAGAGATCTACGATCGCCAGGTCGTAGCCTTCCCCTTTCGATATGAACCTCCGGCACTCGGCCGCCGAGACGGTTTTACCGACCACGCTCAGATCCGGCTCCCGGTTCAAGACCTCCTCGAGGCTGTCGCTGAACGACCGGTGATCCTCGACGAGCAGAACGCGCTTCATCGCGGTCCCTCCAATATGACAATTATGTAATCTATGTTCTTTATGATACATCGACCGTGGACCTGGCGGCAGGGTGCTCTGTCCGGATGGCTGTGGGCTGGCCCGGGCAAAGACTAGCCGGATGGGTGATGCCGGGCTCCTTTTTTCGGGCTACATTATCGTGCACGACAGGTCTACACGGGAGAAGAACGTGAGCGACAAGGAGAGAACCCCGGAGAAAGCGGTCGAAGCGTTGTCCGCGCTTTCGGAGGGTATGGCGGATGTGGTGGAGAAGGCCGGGCGGTCAGTCGTACGGGTGGACGGCCGGCGGCGCCGGGGCCACAGTGGGCTGGTGTACGGTGAGGGTCTGGTGCTGGTGGCGGACCATTCGCTGCGGCAAGAGGAGGATGTTACGGTGGAGACCGGGGACGGCAGAAGGCTGCCGTCCCGGGTTCGCGGCCGGGACGCCGCCAGCGACCTGGCCCTGCTGGAGGTCGAAGGGCTCGATGCTCCGCCGCCGGCGGTCGCCGGGGAGCCGGTGCGAGTCGGACAGCTCGCTCTGGTGGTGGGGAGGCCCGGCCGGGAGGGGTTGAGGGCCGGTCTCGGGGTTGTGAGCGCGGTCGGGGGGCCGTTGAGGACGGGCCGGACGGCGACGATGGAGCAGTACATACAAACGGACGCGACGCCCTATCCGGGGCTGGGGGGCGGGCCGCTCATAGACGTGCGGGGTGAGGTGCTGGGCGTGATCACGGCCGGCATGATGCGCGGCGTCACGCTCGCGGTTCCGGCGGAGACGGCCTGGCGCGTGGCGGAGACGCTGGAGGGCGGGGGGCGCTTGGAGCGTGGCTACCTCGGGGTGCTGAGCCAGCCGGCGCGTCTGCCCGCCGCCCAGCGGCTAGAGGGGCGGACCCGGGGGCTGCTGATCGTTGGCGTGGACGAGGAGAGCCCGGCCGGCCGCGGAGGCCTGCTCGTGGGGGACATCCTCACCGGGCTCGACGGGCAGAGCGTCGAGGACACCGAGGAGCTGCAGGCGCTCCTGACGGGCGAGCGCGTCGGCCGGGAGGTGCCGGTAGAGGTGGTCCGGGGCGGAGAGGCCCGCACGGTCCGGGTGATCCTCGGACGGCGACCCTGAGAGGCGGCCCGTGACGCGGGTCTTTGTCGCGGGTCGTACCCCGATGGTCCGCGCCGGGCTGCGCGCGGCGCTCGAAGGGGCTGGAGTTGTGGTCACCGGCGAGGGAGGAGCCCGCTCTCCGGAGCTGGCTGAGGCGGAGGTGGTGCTGGTAGCCGGCGAGGAGCTTCTGGGGGAGGTTTCGGAGAAGCTCGCGGGGGACGGTTCGCAGGCGCTGCTTCTGCTCGCCGAGGACGAGAGAGCTGCCGCGCCGTTACGGACGCTCCCGGCGCTGGGTTGGGGCCTCCTGCCGCCGGACGCTGCGCCGGAGGAGCTGGAGGCCGCCGTTGCAGCCGTCGGGGCCGGGCTCGTCGTCCTGCCCCACGACACGCCCGTACCGTTGCTGCGGAGCCTGGACGGGGCCGGGGAGAGCCTGGACGAGCCGCTGACGAACCGGGAGCGGGAGGTGCTGGCGCTCCTCTCCCAGGGTCTCTCGAACAGGCTCATCGCCCGCGAGTTGCACATCAGCGAGCATACCGTCAAGTTCCACATCGCCTCGCTCTACGCCAAGCTCGGGGTCTCCGGCCGCGCCGGGGCCGTGGGCGAGGGCGCGCGCCGCGGCCTCCTCTCCTTATAAGCGCGGTATGCGCGAGTTTTATATCTCTCCGCCCCGCTCCGCTATGTTCTCCAGCTCTCGCTGGAGGTTGGAGACGGCTTCTTCGGGGGAGACGGACCCGCGCAGCGAAGCGGCGAACTGCTCGGCCATCGTCAGCGACATGTCCGAGTAGTACGGTGAGACCGGCCGCGGCCGGGTGTTCTCTATGATCGTCTCCTTGCCCAGCCGGGCGATGGGCACGCTATCCAGGATCTCCTGGTCTTCGTAGAGGCTGGTGCGGGTCGGGAGCCGGGAGCCGTCCAGGGCGTTGGTCTTTTGCTGCTCCGGGGCCGTGATGAACTGGATAAACTCCCAGGCCTGGTCCTGCTTCTCCGACAGGGCGCTGATAAAGAAGTTCCAGCCGCCGAGGCCGCTGTAGCTCTGGTTGCCCTCGGCTTCTACCGGCAGGGGCGCGACCCCGACTTGCTCCGGTTCCACGTTCGACTCGCCTTCGGAGCCGAGCAGGGAGTAGACGTAGGGCCAGTTGCGCAGGAAAACCGAGTCACCCCGGATAAACGCCGCGTGAGACTCGTCCTCCTTATAGGAGATAACGGCCTCCGGGGCGGTTCCGGTCTCGATCATGGCCCGTTCCGTGCGCAGGCCCTGGACGGACTCGGGGCTGTCGATGACGATCCGGTCGCCCTCCAAGACGTTGCCGCCCGCGTTCCAGATGTACTCCAGGCCGTTTACGACCCCGCCTTCGTACTCGCCGCCCTGGAAGACAAAGCCCTGCTGTATGCCGGCGTCCTGGGTGACTTTCCGGGCCATCTCCTGCAACTCTTCCCAGGTGTCCGGCGGCTCGGAGAAACCGGCCTCTTCGAGGAGATCCTGCCGGTAGTAGAGCAGGCCGGAATCCGTGTACCAGGGTACACCGTATACCTTCCCCTCGTACCGCATGGCCTGCATCGGACCTTCCAAAAACTCTTCCTGGTCGCCGAAGCGATCGGAGAGGTCCACGATCCACTCGCTGCGGGCGAACTGGCTTGGCCAGATAACGTCGCCCCCGATTACGTCTATCTCGCTCTGGCCAGCCTGAAACTCGGTCCGGAGCTGGTCGAAGTGTTGACCGGTGTCCGAGGGCATCTCCCGGAAACGAACCCGCAACCCGCTCTCGTTCTCCTCGTTGAACTCGTCGATGAGCTCCGGCAGAACCCCGGTGTCGTCGGAGATCCAGGAGAAGACGATCTCTTCCCCATCGCCGCCTCCGCCTTCCTCGCCGCCTCCGCCGCAGCCGGAGACACCCAGTAGTGTTGCCCCCGCGAGACTGATGCCGCTTACCTTTAGAAACTCGCGGCGGCTTACTCTTCTCGCCCTTCGAAGCATGCTCACCCCTTCCCGAACTCTCCTAACCCGGCCAACATGTTACACGAGTCGGCGACCCGCGGCACTTGTTGGCCGGTGTCCCGGGGTATCTCACCCCCGACGTTCAAGCGGGAAACCTGCTCCCGGACGGGGCCGGCGGCTAGATGGTATGCCCTATGAGGTCTGGCACCGGGACCGCCGCTGGTGCGCGGACTCCTCACTTTTCGGGTAGGTGGGCCTGACGCTGGGGCGGCCAAAGAGCCGGAAGGCTTTCAGCCACAGGCGCCACAAGATGACGGGACGCCGCCGCGACTGTAGCCCGCCCGACCGCGCCAGCCGGGCCTTCTCCCCCTCGCGCAGCATCTCCTGGCTCCGTTGTCGCCAAAACTCGTAGTCGTTGAAGCCGTACATGCTCTCGCCTCCTATCGTCCCGGTCACGGGAGGATCAGGTGCAGGTCCCCGAACTCGTGCCAGAGGTAGTCTCGGTCCAGGGCCTGGGCGTAAGCGTCCTCCAGGTGGCGCCGGTCGGTCATCGCCTCCAGCATCGCCAGGTGCGAGGAGCGGGGTTCGTGCAGGCCCGTGAGCAGCCCGTCCACGGCGCGGACGCCGCGTTCGGGTGTGACCACGAGGTCCGTCCAGCCGCCACCGGGGTGCGTGACGCCGCCCTCGTCCGTGACGGTCTCCAGCGCCCGCACGGCCGTGGTGCCGACGGCTACGACGCGCCGTCCCGCCGCGCGGGCGGCGTTGATGGCGCGGGCGGTGGCCGCCGGGACGCGGTAGATCTCCTCGTAGGGCGGCTCGTGCTCCTCGGGACTGGCAACCCCGGTGTGTAAGACCAGGGGCGCGAACTGCACGCCGCGGGCCACGAGGCCGGTGATAAGTTCTGGCGTGAACGCCCGTCCGGCGGAGGGCATCTCGGCGCTGCCGGGCTCCGTGGCGTAGACGGTCTGGTAGTAGTCTATCGGCCACTCCCTCTCAACGTACCCGTAGCGGACCGGGGCTCCGTGCTGGTCGAGGTACTCCGCGAGCGGTACCGGGAGCCGGAGCGTCGCGACCCAGAGCCGCGAGCTTTCCCCGTGGGGTGCGTGCAGCACGGCTGCCGCCTCGTCCGGCAGGCGCAGGGTCTCGCCGGCCCGGGCTTCCCGGAAAGGCTCCGCGCCCGACCCGGCCGGCCGGCGCAGCTCCAAGCTCCAGAGTCCCGCCGGCAGGTGGGTGGAGAGGCGCAGCTCCAGGGGCGTGCCGTCCTCGCGGCGGGCCTTCAGCGCGGCCTTCATGGTGCCGCTGGTGTTTACGGCCAGCACGTCGCCTGGTTCCAGGAAATCCCCGAGGGCCCGGAACCGGGCGTGGACCACGCGGCCGTCCACCCCGTAGGAGACTATCAGGCGCACCCCGTCGCGCTTCAGACCCCGGGCCTCCGGCGGCTCACCCGCCTCCAACTCCTGCGGAAGCTCGAAGTCCAGGCTGCGGAGGGAAATGGCTCTCTCCGGCAGGCTTAGCGCTTCCATCTAGGCCACCTCCGTTCCAGAGGGCTGGGCGGCGGGCTGGAAGAGCGTCAGTTGCAACCCGTCCGGCGTCCGGAGCCGCCGGTTAAGGTGTCCCCAGGGTGTCTGGACGGTCTCTTTCTCGGCTACCGCCCCCTGTCCTTCCAGCGATGCGGCCGTCGCCCCGACGTCGAGTACCTCAAATGCGAGGCGCACCGGGCCGGGAGTCTTTCGTCCGGCTTCGATACGGTCTACGTGCTCCGCGTGGGTCTCGTCCAGGAGCTCCAGAGTCGCCCGCCCGGCGTCTAGTACCAGACCCCGGCCTTCTTGCGAGGACCACTGTTCCACTATGGGTAGCTCCAGCCCCTCCCTGTAGAACGTCGCGGCGCGGTCGAAGTCCTCCACGGTGAGGACCAAGCGCAGTTCCCGTACCTCTCGTCCGTCGTCGGTACCATCGCCAGAGGCCGGGAGGTTGCGGGCCTCGTAGCGGCCACTCGGCAGGTCGCCGGTCAGCAGCCGGATCAGGCCGGGCACGCTTTCTTCCGGCAGCGGCCGGTCGCTGATGTCCTCGCCGGGGAAGGCTTCCCCTTGCATCCGGGTGCGCATGTCGCCGGGGTCCACCCGGTAGACGCGCAGCGCCGGGTTCTCGGCGGCGAGTACGTTGGACATCTGCTCCAGGGCGGCCTTGCTCGATCCGTAGCCGCCCCAACCCTCGTACGGCTCCGCCGCCGCGTCGCTCGTGATGTTCAGGATGCACGCTCCGGGCTTGAGCTGCTCCTTTGCGGCCTGGATGACGGCTAGTGGGGCCAGGGTGTTCGCGCGGTAGACCTCCTCCAGCGCGTCGAGCGGGTAGTCTAGCAACCCCGGCTGCGGGCTCGGACCGAGGACGCCCGCGTTGTTCACCAGCGCGTCGAGGCCGCCTAGTCTTCCGGCGGCCTCGGCCAGCGTACGCCGGTGGGTGGCGTCCGTCACGTCGCCGGGTATCGCCTCCACGCGGGTCAGGGCCGTAAGCTCCGAGGCGGCTTCTTCGAGGGCCTGCGCCCCGCGGGCGTCTATTATGAGGTTCCATCCCTCGTGGGCCAGCGCCCGGGCCAGCGCCCGGCCGAGCCCGCGAGAGGCGCCGGTGATGAGAACCGTGCGTTTTTGTGAGTCTGTCATGGCGTTTCGCTCCCTGTCTCGTCGTCTTGCTCGTATAGAGCATGCAACGGGCGGGGAGCTTCTACATCGCGCCGGGGGACAGTTTCCGGGCTGTACGGAGGTACAGGTCTACTCTGTTAACCGGACGAGGCCGCGCTGGGCGGCGAGGGTAACGGCCTCGGTGCGGTTGGCGGCGCCGAGCTTCTCGAGGATGGCGCTGACGTGGAACTTGACGGTGCGCTCGGTGATAAAGAGCCGCCCGGAGATCTCGCGGTTGCTGAGGCCCCCGGCGAGCAGGTCTAGTACCTCGCGCTCCCGGGGTGTGAGCGGCTCGGGCGCCGGATCGCGCATCCGGGCCAGCAGCCGGCCGGTGACTACGGGCTGCAGCGGCGAGCCCCCGGCGTGGACGGTGCGCACGGCGTCGAAGATCTCCTGTCGGGACGCTCCCTTGAGCAGGTAGCCGCGGGCGCCGGCCCGCAGGGCGCCCAGGATGCGCTCGTCGGTGTCGTAGGCGGTGAAGACCACGGCCCGGACCGCAGAGCCCGCGTCGCGCAGCTCTTCCAGAACGGCCACGCCGTCCACGCCGGGCATCTCCAGGTCCAGGAGGATCACGTCCGGCTCCAGCCGCCGGGCGAGCCGCACCGCCTCCCGGCCGCCGCCGGCCTCTCCGACCACCTCGAAGTCCGGCTGCGTGTCGAGCACCGCGACGAGGCCCTCGCGCAGCATCGGGTGGTCGTCGGCGACGAGTACCTTTATGGTCTCCGGGCTGCGCGCCAACCTACGGCTCCTCCAGCGGGACGGTCGCCTCGACGGTGGTCCCGGCGCCGGGGTTGCTCCGGACCTCCAGCCGGCCCCCGAGCATCCGGGCCCGCTCGCTCATGCCGGTGAGCCCGTAGCGCTCTCCGGCGGCCTCCGTGACCTGTGCGGGATCGAAGCCCCACCCGTCGTCTTCGACCGAGAGCCGCGCGAAGGCCGGGCCGGTGACGAACCGCACGGTTGCGTGCTCCGCCGCCGCGTGGCGAGCGGCGTTGGAGAGCGCTTCCTGGGCGATGCGGTAGAGGGCCACCTCGGCCCGCGGTGGCAGCGGGCGGTCCGCGTTCACTGCCTCGAAGCGCACGTCTATTCCTTGCTCACTCCAGCGCCGCGCGAGCGCGTCGAGGGCCGCGGCGAGCGGCCGCCCCTCCAGGGGGGCGGCGCGCAGGTCCAGCACGGAGCGGCGAGCGTCCTCCAGGTTGGACCGGGTGAGCGAGAGGGCGCGCCGGAGTGGAGTACGGACATCTTCCGGGCTGGCACCGGCTTCCAGGCGGTCCTCGGCGGTTTCCAGCTGCAGGGTGGAGGCGGTCAGGCCCTGGGCGAGGGAGTCGTGGATCTCGCGGGCCAGCCGGTTGCGCTCCTCCAGGGCGCCGAGATGGGCGCTCTTCTCGGAGAGCCGGGCGCGCTCGACGGCGATGCTCAGCAGGTCGCCGATGGTGTAGAGCAGTTGAAGGTCCTCGGGCGAGAGGCTCCGCCAATCGGGGCTGGCGAGGTTCATCACGCCGAGCTTCGCATCCCCGGCGTAGAGCGGGATGCTGGCGTGGTGCCGGAGGCCGTCGGTGCCGTCCACGAGCCCGCTGAGGCGGCTGCAAGTGACGACGTTTATGTTCGCGGCGCCTTCGAGGTCGCCTCGCTTGTAGGTGTCGAGGCAGTAGCAGTAGCCGGCGCCGTCCATGCGTGAAGGATCCCCGGCCAGGGCGGGGGGCAGGTTCCGGGCGGCGGCGAGATAAAAGCGGCCCGTGACCTCGTTCCGGAGCCAGACCCAGCCGGTGCGCAGGCCCAGCAGCTCCGCGACCCGCTCCATCGTAAACACCAGCGCCTCGTCCAGCTTTACCGAGCGGTTCAACTCCCGGGCGACCTCGTTGAGCACCGAGAGTTCGTGGTTGCGGCGCCGCAAGTCTTTGTCACCTGGCACGCTTCGAGCCGCCCTTTCTCGCCCTTCTTTCATCTCTTGTGCCCGTAGATAGAGTCTACCAGGGGAGGGTTGGAGCCCAGCTACTTGTTGTGCAGGGCGCGTTCGAGAGCCCTTCGCTTGCGCGCGCGGTACCGATGGTACGCGTAGAGGCCGAGAGCCAGGATAAAGAGCGCCACGATGGTAAAACCAAAGGAGCGGGCGGCTTCCAGCAATTGACTCCAGTACTGGCCGAAAAAGTAGCCGACCGAGGCGTAGGCCAAGGCCCAGGTTACGATAGCGGCCAGGTTGTAGGGCAGAAACTTGTAGTACTTCATGTGGCTGATCCCGGCGAAGAGCGGTGTGGTGCTGCGGAGGCCAGGGCCGAAGCGCCCGATAAACACGGTCTTGCCGCCATGGGCCTCGAAGTAGCGCTCGACCCGCCCGAAGTGTTTGGCGTCCACCAGCCGGGCCAGCCAGCGGAAGCGGAAGACGCGGTTTACCAGGGGGCGGCCGCCGACGCGCCCGATCCAGTACATCACGTTGTCGGAGACCAGCGCGCCCAGGCCGCCGAAGGCCATTATCAGGCCGAGGGCTGCCCGGTCGGTGTTGGCGAGCCAGCCGCCGGCGAAGAGCACCACGTCCCCCGAGGCCGGCAGCCCGAAGTTGTCCAGCGCCGCCCCCAAAAACACTACTAGGTAGCCGTGATCCAGGAAAAGCCCCGTGATAAATCGGAGCAGCGCCGCGGGGGAGTCGGGGATGGACTGCATCAAGTTCGCCAGGCTCTCCATCAAAGAGGCTTTATACCACGTGCCCGGCGTATGCTGGGCTTGTGCCGGTCATCCGCCGCGCCGGATGACATAATGTACTTTCTGGCCGGACGACCTTGGGGAGATCTAGGAGGGGCCGCTGTGGCAATTTTTCCAGATCGGGAGGCCATTGAGCTGCTCGGCAACCCCCTGGCGCGCCGGGTGGAGGCACACGACGAGGTGGGCTCCACCCAGGAGCGGGCCCGCGAGTTGGCTCGTGCCGGGGCGCCGCATGGGACGCTGGTCGTTTCGCGGGTCCAGACCGGCGGCCGGGGCCGCCTCGGGCGCGAGTGGGGATCGCCGCCGGGTGGCCTCTGGATGTCGCTGGTACTGCGCCCTGATATAGAGTTGGACCACGCTTCTCGGGTAACCCTGGCCGCCGCCGTGGGGGTGGCCAAGACCCTGCGCGGGATTGGCATAGAAGCCCACATCAAGTGGCCCAACGACCTGCTCGTCGGCGGGCGCAAGATCTGCGGCATCCTGGCCGCGGGCGCGCCGCCCGGACGGGGAGAGAAGACCTTCCGTCCGGAGTTCGTGATCCTGGGCGTCGGCTTGAACGCCAACCTGTCGCCTTCGGATCTCGGGGTCTCGCCGGAGACCGCCGCAACCGTTAGCTCCGAGCTCGGCTCCGAGGTGGACCTGCTCGGCCTTCTGGACTCTCTTCTCTCGCACCTGAACGCGGAGCTGCAGCGTGTAGAAGACTTCGCGGCCGTTCTCGACGACTGGCGGGCCTTCAACTGCACCCTCGGCAAACGGGTGAGGGTCGAGAAACCGGGCCGAACCCTGGAGGGCCTGGCGCTCGATCTGACCTCCGAGGGCGCCCTGGTGCTCGAAAGCGGCGGGGAGGTGATAGAGCTTCACGAAGGCGACGTGGAGCATCTCCGGTTCTAACGCTTCGGTGGAGGCTGGGAGGATCTAGCGTACAGAGTATACAGGCCGGTTTCTCCGCCGGGCGTGCCGTAAGATGTGGAGATCAGGGCTCGGTAGCGTCCGAAAGGAGACGGGGCATGAGCGAGATCTCGGGGAGGACCGTTGTAATCACCGGGGGAGCCCGCGGGATGGGCCGCATCATAGCCCTGAAAACGGCGCGGCTCGGCGGGCGGGTGGTGATCTTCGACGTCGCCGCCGGCGAACTGGAGGAGGCCGTCGCCGAGATCCGTGCCAATGGCCTGGAAGCGCACGGTTACGTCTGCGACGTCTCCGACCGAAATGAGGTCTACCACGCGGCCGACGAGGTCAGGGCCCAGGTGGGGCCGGTCGACATCGTGGTCAACAACGCGGGGATAATCAGCGGGCGGCGGCTCCTGGACATCCCCGACGAGAGGATCGAGGCCGTCTTCGGGGTCAACGTCCTGGCGCTGTACTGGACGGCGAAGGCGTTCCTGCCGGACATGATCGGGCGTAACCGCGGCCACTTCGTCACGATGGCCTCGGCCGCCGGGCTGCTCGGCGTCAACCGGCAGACGGACTACTCGGCTAGCAAACACGCGGCTATCGGCTTTACCGAGTCGCTGCGCGTCGAGCTGAAAAAAGCGGGCCACACGGGCGTCAAGACCACCATCGTCGAGCCGTTCTACGTGGACACCGGCATGATGGCGGGCGTCAGGTCGCGCTTCCCGCGCCTGCTGCCGATTCTGAAGGAGGATGAGGTGGCCGGGCGCGTCGTGCGGGCCGTGCTGCGCGACGAGCCGGAGGTCAGTATGCCCTTTATGGTCGGCTTGATCCCCGTTTTCCGCCTGCTCCCGGCGGGCCTCTTCGACCAGGTCGCGAACTTCTTCGGCGTCCACGAGTCTATGGAGGGCTTCGTGGGCCGTCCGGAGGCGTGATCCCGAGCCCTTCAGTATTCGTCTAAGACTTCCATGTAAGCCAGAGGTGTTACGGCAAAACATATGGTGCGCCTGGAAGGATTCGAACCTCCGACACAGGGTTTAGGAAACCCTTGCTCTATCCCCTGAGCTACAGGCGCATAGCGGACATGAGTTTAGCGCAGCGTTAGAGAACGTACCAGCGCTTCGGGGGATCAAGGGTGTTGTCCGCAGGCCCCCACAACGGCGAAGGCGTTCGTTTTTCACACCCCGTTCAACGTAGCAGGAACAGATAGATTGCACATTTTATAACAAAGAATAAGTTGAATGGTTTGTTAGGAAGGCGTATCATAAAAAATATACGGTCGGGCAGAGAGGTGTGATAGGCATGGGCTTACTGGTTCGGCCCGTCGGGTACAGGTGGTGGGCCGTAGAGGGCTGTAGCAGGCAAAGCAAAGGAGATGGCTACGGAAGCTAACGGCGGGACCCAGGAGATCGTCATTCGGGCCGAAAACCTCTCGAAAGTCTTCGGGCGGCGGTCCCGGCAGGCGCTGGAGATGCGGCGTTCGGGCAGGAGCAAGGCCGAGCTCGAGAAAGAGACTGGTTCCACCATCGGGGTCTACGACGCCAACTTCGAGGTCTACGAGGGCGAGATCTTCGTGGTCATCGGGCTCTCGGGGAGCGGCAAGTCTACGCTCTTGCGCCTCATAAACCGGCTGATCGAACCCACCGAGGGCGAGGTCTACCTGCACGACGAGTTGATCTCGAAGATGTCCATGAAGCAGATCCGGGACGTGCGGCGCAGGAAGATGGGGATGGTCTTCCAGCACTTCGGTCTCCTGCCGAACCGCACGGTCCTCGGCAACATAACGTTCGGCCTGGAGATTCAGGGCGTGGATGAGAAAGAGCGCCGCAAGGCCGGTGAGGAGACGCTCGAGATGGTCGGCCTGCACGGACAGGGCGACAAGCAGATCACCGAGCTCTCCGGCGGCATGCAGCAGCGGGTCGGGCTCGCGCGGGCGCTCGCCACCGAGCAGGAGATACTGCTCATGGACGAGCCGTTCAGCGCCCTGGACCCCCTGATCCGGCGCGACATGCAGAACCTCTTTCTGGACATCCAGGGCGAGGTCAAGCGCACCGTGCTGTTCATTACCCACGACCTCGACGAGGCCCTGCGCCTCGGCCACCGGGTTGCGATCATGAAGGACGGCGAGATCGTGCAGATCGGCACTCCCGAGGACATCCTCACCCAGCCCGCCGACGAGTACGTCGAGCGGTTTATCGAGGACGTGGACTACGCGAAGGTGCGCTACGTGGACACCGTCATGGTCGAGCCCAAGGAGGTCGCCTACGACAGCGAGGGTCCGCGGGTGGTCCTGCGCCGGATGAAGCAGGCGGGGCTGTCTACCATCTTCGTCGTGGACGAGGAGCGGCGGCTGGTCGGCATTTGCGAGGCCGAGGAGGTCGCCAAGCTCGTCGAGCGGGAGGCGACGGTTCTCGACGAGGCGGTGGACGAGACCGCGCCGAAGGTCGAGTGCGGCACGCCGCTGCGCGAGGTCTTGCCGCTCTTCGTGGAGCGGGACCTGCCCGTGGCGGTGGTCGGCGAGAGAAACCGTCTGGAGGGGGTCGTCGTGCGCGGCTCGCTCATCGCCGGCCTGACGACCGCCACCGACCTGCCGGATGACTACAACGGCGATTCCGCTCTCGGCGGCGAGCCCAGCCGGACGGGTCACGCCGGGGGGGCGGAGTAGCGGTGCTGGCGCTCCTGCAAGATAACCTGGTGCCCCGGATACCCTTGGGAAGTTGGGTAGAGAGCTTTGTCCAGTTCATCACCAATACCTTCCGGGGTTTCTTCAACCTCCTCACCACCCTGCTAGATTTCCTGATCGGCACGTTCTCGTTTATCCTGACCCAGCCCCCGGCTCTGCTCATGATCGCTATCTTCGCGGCCATCGCGTGGTTCCTGGCTAGTTGGCGGATAGCGCTGCTCAGCGTCGTCGGCTTCCTGCTTATCCTGAGCATGGACCTCTGGAACGACGCCATGATGACGCTGGGGCTGGTGATATCCTCGGCTGTCGTGGCGCTGCTCGTGGGGGTGCCGCTCGGTATACTGGGGGCCCAGTACAATCTGGCCGAGACGTCGTTGCGGCCCGCGCTGGACTTTATGCAGACGATGCCGGCCTTCGTGTACCTGATACCGGCGATCATACTCCTGGGCCTCGGCGGGCCGCCCGCGCTCGTGGCGACGGTCATCTTCGCCATGCCGCCGGCCGTGAGGCTCACTATGCTCGGCATCCAGCAGGTTCCCAAAGAGACCGTGGAGGCCGCCCATGCTTTCGGCGCCACCCGCTGGCAGACCCTGCTCAAGGTGGAGTTACCGCTGGCCCTGCCCACCATCATGGCCGGGGTCAACCAGGTGATCATGCTCGCGCTCTCGATGGTCGTTATAGCCGCCCTTATCGGGGCGGCGGGCCTCGGGACGGTCGTGTTGCAGGGGCTCTCCCGGCTGGACGTCGGGATGGGCTTCGAGGGCGGCCTCGGGATAGTGATCCTCGCCATATACCTCGACCGTATAACCCGGAACGTGGGTAAACGGCATGGTCCGGTGGTGAAAGGAGCCTGACCGGACGCGGCGTGCGGGCGACTTGGGAAGGAAGAGGCCATCCGCAAGCTCCTGCTGACGGTGATGTTCGTCATGGGGACCGCACTTCTGATCTCCGGTTGCGGCCAGAACCTCGGGGGCTTCTCGGCCGAAAGGGAGCTTACCCTGGGCTACATAGAGTGGGACGAGAACGTGGCTGTCTCAAACCTTACTAAAGTGGTCATGGAAGAAGACCTGGGCTACTCTGCCGTAGATCTCCGGCTCGCCGACCTCGGTCCGGTCTTCCAGGAAGTTGGCAGCGGAGATCTCGCGGCCTTCCAGGACGTGTGGATGCCCAACCACACCAACTTCCTGGAGAGGGTCGAGAACGAGGTGGAGCACCTCGACCCCTGGTATCTCGGGGAGACCTCCTACGGCATCGCCGTACCAGACTACATGGACGTGCAGAGCCTGGAAGATCTGGACGCGGCGGATACAAGCCTAATAATCGGGATCGAGCCGGGGGCGGCGTTCCACCCGCAGATCAAGGACGTGGTCATACCGGAGTACGACCTGGACATGAAGCTGGTGGAGTCGAGCACGCCCGCCATGCTCTCCCAACTCGAGAACGCTTACGGCGAACAGGAACCTGTCGTGTTCCTGCGCTGGGAGCCGCATTGGATGAACGCCAAGTACGACCTGCGCTACCTGGACGACCCGCGGGACGCCCAGGGCGAGTTCAACGAACCGGCGAAGATCTCCACCATCGTTCACAAGGACTTGCCGCAGGACGATCCGGTAGCCTACGAGTTCCTCAAAGCTATCAGGCTGGACGCCGAGCAGGTAAACCAGATGGAGCTAGAGATAAACAACGCCGGGGATCCGGTAGAGGGCGTGAAAGTTTGGTTAGAAAACAACCGGGAAGTGGTGGAACCTTGGGTAGAGGCCGCCGAGCAGGCGCAGTAGCCCCGTCGCCAACGACGGCAGGGTCCGTGGACGGCCAGCCCGGACCCCGGCGGATAGCCGGAGAGCAAACGGGGCAAGTCGCCGTTTTGCTTGCCCGCGGTTTCGCCGTCACTCGCCGGCCCGCGCGAGGAAGGGAGCTGTGGCACGAGGGGCGGTGGTGACCGGGTTCGGCGCTCTGAGAAAACGGTGCAGACAAAGACGCTGTTCGAGGAAGACGGAGGTTTATCGCGTGAAGTTTGGCAGAAAGTTGATGTTGCTGGCGCTGGTGCTGGTGGCCGCCATGATCGCCGCCGGATGCGGTGGCGGTGAAGGTGAGGCCGGAGACGGCGCGGAAGACGCTGAGCCGGGCGAGGGCAAGAGCCTGACGTTAGGTTACATCGAGTGGGACGAGAACGTCGCCAACTCCAACCTCATGAAGATAATAGCCGAGGAAGACCTCGGCTACGACGAGGTGGAGTTGCAGTTGGCCGACGTTGGTCCGGTCTTCCAGGGTGTCGCCGGCGGGGACTCGGACGCCTTCCTGGACGCCTGGATGCCCAACCACCAGACCTACCTGGACGGCACCGGCGGCGAGGCCGTGATGCTCGAAGAGCCCTGGTACCTGGGAGAAACGGAGTACGGCATCGCCGTGCCGGACTACATGGACGTGCAGAGCCTGGAGAACCTGGACGAGTACGTGGACCAGATCACCGGCATCGAGCCCGGCGCCCTGCTCATGGAGCGCATAGAGGACGAGGTTATCCCCCAGTACGACCTGAACGTAGAGCTGGTCGCGTCTAACACCCCGGCGATGCTGGCCGCCCTGGAGCGGGCGTACCCCGAAGAGGAACCGTTCGCCTTTCTCGGTTGGTCGCCGCACTGGATGAACGCCGAGTACGACTTCCACTACCTCGAAGACCCCAAGGACGCCATGGGAGAGTTGACCGACCCCGCTACGCTGCACGCCATCGTGCGCCCAGGCCTGGAAGAAGACGATCCCGTAGCCTTCGCCCTTATCGAGGCCATGGAGTTCACCAAAGAAGAGATAGACACGCTCATGCTGGAGATCAACGAGACCGGGGATGCCGAGGAGGGCGCCCGCAACTGGCTCGAAGAGAACCGGGACGTGGTAGAGCCCTGGCTGGAAGCCGCGCGGCAGGCGCACGAGGAGTCCTAGAGAACCCGAAAAACGGAAGGGCAGAGTACCTGGGCTCCAGTGGACCCGTCCGCCGGAGCCCAGCTTGAACCAAGAGGAGCAAAAAAATGAAGGCACGGTGGTTGCGGCGCGCGACGGTCGTGGCTGTTTTCGTGGTGGCGAGCTTTACCTTCTCGTCCTGCGGGACAGCGGCGGGCGGTGGGCCGGTGGATTTCGGTTACGTCGGCTGGCCCGAGGCCGTCGCCAAGACGAACGTGGCGTCCACCATAGTCGAGGCGCTCGGCTACGAGACCGAGAGCAAAGAGCTGGCGCTGCCGGCTATCTTCCAGGGGCTGGAGACCGGCGAGCTGGACGTCTTTGTCGAGGCCTGGTTGCCCAGCATGCAGAGCAACATGGACTCGGTAGAGCCGGGCACGGTCGAGTCGGTCGCGGTCAACGTCGAGGAGACGACCTACAGCCTCGCGGTCAACAGGCTCGCCTGGGAAGGCGGGGTCCGGTCGCACGCGGACCTCGACGAGCACCGGCAGCAGTTCGAGGGCG
>SIRX01000094.1 GCA_004563715.1 Actinomycetota bacterium
CGGATCTCATCTGGTAGCGCTGGTCAGAGCAGGAGCGACATTCAAGAATGGAGAGTTGGTAGAAGGAGATGAGGAGAAGGTAGCCGCGTGACTGGAGAATCCAATCCACAACTCTTGACGATACCTCAAGAGAACGAGGAGCCAGACTGATCAGTACCGGAAACCGACGTGCGAGACGGAGATCGCCAGGGAGTACCGGGAAACAAAAAACGACCCCCGGGTTTTCCGGGGGCCGCACCCTTTTGAGCGTTTGCACAGGTATCTAGTCTTGTTCAGCACGCCGCCTGCAACTACCGAAGAGGCGGATAGGAAATAACCTAGATTCCCGCAGGGTTTTTCTTGGGCCCTAGGTCAGAGCCACCTCTCCCCGAAGATACCCGCGACTACTACTCGATGCGTCTATCTGGATCACCTCCTCTCCGTGCCGTCAACTAGGCCGAAGTGTACTATCCACGACCATATCCGGCAAGGGCGATTTTTAAGTTTTGTTTTGTTCTTGTAGATGTTTTTGTAGGCGTCGCCGCAACAGGTCGAAGGCCCGGTTGGCGCTGCGCTCCCGAATGGCCGCCCTCGACCGAGCCCAGGCCGAGAGGTCGAGCTTCTCAGCGAAGGTCTCCTCCGCGTCGGAGAGGCCGATGTACACGAGCCCGACGAACTTCTCCTCCGTGCCACCGTCCGGCCCGGCTACCCCGGTCACCGAGAGCCCGTAGTCGGCACCGGCCCCCTTTCGCGCGCCCTCGGCCATCGCGCGGGCCACGGGCCCGCTCACGGCCCCGTGCTCCACGAGCGTCTCGCGCGGGACACCGAGCAGGCGCTCCTTGGCCTCGTTGGAGTAGGTGACGAGGCCCTCCGCAAAGAACGCCGAGGAGCCGGGCATGTCGGTGAGGCGCTTGGCGAGCAGGCCGCCGGTGCAGCTCTCGGCGAGGGCGAGGATGGCGTTCTGCTTCTTCAGCAGCCGTCCGACGGCGCCCTCCAGGGTCTCGTCGTCCTCGCCGAAGTAGTACTTGCCGAGGCGACCCAGGATCTCTTTCTCCACGGGCTCCATCTTCTGCGCGGCCTGCTCCGGGGTGGCGGCGCGGGCGGTGATCCTGAGCCGCACCTTGCCCTGCCCGGCCAGCGGGGCGACCGTCGGGTCCTGGGCGTCGAGCAGGTCCTGCACCCGCTCGGCCAGGGCCGACTCGCCGATCCCGGCGAACCACAACGTCCGCGAGACGATGGCCCCGTCGCTGCGCGCCCGGACTAGGGGCTCCAGCGTCTCCTCGAACATGTTCTTCATCTCCGAGGGCACACCGGGAAACGTCGCGAAGAGCGTCCCGTCCACCTCCAGGAGCGCGCCCAGCGCCGTGCCCAGCGGGTTCGGGATGAGCCGCGTCCCCTCCGGGAAGAGGGCCTGCTTGTAGTTGGAGGGGGTGGGTTTGCGGCCGAAGCGGGCGAACATCTCGTCCACGTGCCTCCGCGCCTCCCCGTACTCCACCATCTCCCTGCCGGACAGGAGCGCCAGGCACTCGTTGGTCAGGTCGTCGGAGGTCGGGCCGAGGCCGCCGGTGGTGATCACCAGGTCCGAGCGGGCGGACGCCTCGCGCATGGCGGCGACGATGCGTTCCTTATTGTCCCCGACGGTGGTGTGGCGGTAGATCCCCACCCCCAGCGCCGCCAGGCGGCCGCTGATCCAGGCCGTGTTCGTGTCCACCAGGTCCCCGAGCAACATCTCGGTCCCGACGGCGATTACCTCCGCGCTGTTTATCTTCCGCTCGTTTTGCATGCGGGTATTCTACAATCCCCCGGATGAACGACCGTACGAAAACCGACATAATCGTCGCCGCCGACGCATTTGTCCGCGAGCGGCTCTCGGAGAAGCGCTACGGCCACACGGCGCGCGTCGCGGACACGGCCGGGAGCCTGGCCCGGGTCCACGGCCTCGACGAAGGCCGCGTCCGGCTCGCCGCGCTCCTGCACGACGCCGCCCGCGAGATCCCCCCCGGCGAGCAACTCCGGCTGGCGGAAGGGTGGGACCTGCCGGTGGGAGAGCCGGAGAGGGAGAGCCCCAAGCTGCTCCACGGTCCCGTAGCCGCGGAGCTGGCCCGGCGGAAGCTGGGCGTCGAGGACGCGGAGGTACTGGACGCCGTCCGCTTTCACACGGTGGGCGCTCCGGGGATGGGACCGCTCGCCCTAGCCGTCTACGTCGCCGACAAGGTAGAGCCCGCCCGCGACTACCCGAGCGTGGGGCGGCTGCGGGAGCTGGCCCGCGAGGACCTCTACCAGGCGGCCGCCGAGGCCCTGCGCCGGGCCCGCGATTACAACGCGCAGCGCGGCAGACCCACGCACCCGGCGAGCCTGGCCGCCCTCGGGTGGCTAGAGGAAACCCTCGACCTGCGGGTAGACGAGGACGATAGCCGCCCCGGCGAAGACCAGCGCGGCGAGCGCCACGGCTAGCTCCCCCACTCCCCCGCTCCTCACGCCAACCGGCAAGAGCCGGACCGGGCCGCCCAGAGGCCACAGCAGCGGCACGCCCCGGGTGTTCAACGCGTCGGCCAGCACGTGCGAGGCGTACCCGGCCACGAGCGCGTAGAACAGGTTAGGGTAGTCCCCCAGAAGCAGCCACACCGGCAGCGCGAACAGCGCGAGACCGAGCAGGGAATGGGTCAGGGTCCGGTGGCCCACGGTCCTGACGAGCAGGAAAGAGGTGATCCTGAGCGCCCAGCTGAGGGGGCGGGTGATCATGTCCGCCACCGGGTTCTTCATCCGGCTCAGGCCGTTGCCGAGCCGGCTGCGCGGGTTGTCCACGTCCGGCACCCAGGAGGCGGCGACCGCCGCCGGGTAGGCGTACCACGGGGGCTCGGTACCAACGAGGAGCGCGGTCCCCGCCAGGGCCGCGACCCCGAAAACGGCGTGTGTCGTGGCGTTCAATCCAGGAGAGCAGTCTAGCAGCGCCGGGGGAGCTATTCGCGCCCGCTCTGCTAGACTGACCCGCGAAGTGCGAAAGCTCCTCCTCCCGCTGCTCCTTTTTCTGCTGGTGCTTCCGGCCTCCTACGTCCCGGCCAACGCCGAAGCCCCGGCGCCCTCGATGGTGCTCGTCCTGGTGGACGGCCTGACCTGGGAGGAGGTCGAGAGGATTCCCGGTCTTCGAGAGACCTTCAAAGGGGGCGCGGCCGCCAACCTCTCCACCGTCCAGGGCGCGGCCCCGGGAGACCCGCGTCTGGCCTACGCGCTGCTGGGCGCCGGCTCCCGGGCCGACACCTCCCTGCTCCCGGAGGAGTTGCCCCGGGATGCCGCAGCGGTGCCGGAGGCGTTCGAGGGTGCGGTCTCCTCCGTGCAACCCGGCTCCTTGGGTGAAGCGCTGGCGCGGGACGGCGTCCGGGTGGCGGCCGTAGGCGGCCGGGCGCGTCTGGCCGTCATGGATGGAGAGGGCCGGGTGGCCGGGTTCTACCCCGCCGCGGAGCCCGTTACCGGCCTCCGGGCCGCGCTCGGAGACGGCCCGGCGCTCGTCGCCGTGGAGACCGGCAGCCCGGACGAGGCCGGACGGATAGCAGAGACAGCCCGCGAGGCCGGGGCGGCGGTCGCCGTGGCCTCGCCCAACGCCCCGCCCGGCGCGCCGAACCTGACGCCGTTCGCGCTCGCCGGTCCGGAGGGGCTGCTCTACTCTCCGGCCACCCGGACGGAGGCCCTGCTCTCCAGCTCCGACGTCGCCCCCACGCTGCTCGACGCCCTCGGCGTGGGGCCGCCACCTGGCATGCAGGGCCGGACGGCGGCCGTCGTCCCCGGCACAACCTCTGAAGCCAGACGCTTCGGCGGGCGGTTAGCCTTTGTCGAGGGGCAGCAGTTCGTGGTCTGCGGCGTGGTCGGCGCCGTTGCCGCGGCGGGGCTCCTGGCCGGCGGGCTGTGGAGGGGAAGGGCCGGGGTGGCCGGCGCCCTGCTCTGGATGGCGGCCCTGCCGGCGGCCGCCCTCGCCGTCGCCGCCGTCCCCGCCGCGAACGTACCGGCGGTGGCAGCCACGATCCTGGTCCTCTCCGCCGCGGTTGCGGCCCTCTCCCGAAGGCTGTCCGGCTCCCTGTACGGCGCGGTTGCTCTGGTGTACCTGGGCACGGCGGCCCTGATCCTGCTAGACGCCAGCCTGGGCGGGCCGCTTATGAAGCTCTCCGTCCTGGGTTACAACCCGGCCCACGGTACCCGGTTCTACGGCATCGGCAACGAGTACGCGGCGTTCCTGGCCGGCAGCCTCGCGGTGGGGCTCGGCGCCCTGGCCCGTTCGCGGAGAATATCCGCGGCCCCGGCGCTGGCGATCCTGGCGATCCTGGCGCTCGCGGTGCTCGTCTTCGGGCTGCCGACGATGGGGGCCAACGTCGGCGGCTCGCTGGCCCTGGGCTTCGGCCTCGGGGCGACGCTCGGCCTGATCCGGGGAGGCCCCAGGTCGGCCGCGCTCTGGGCGGCGGGGGGCTCAGCGCTGGCCGCCGCGCTGTTCCTGGCCAGCGGCCGCCTGTTCCCCGGGGTATCCCACGGCTCGCGGGCGGCGGGCGGGGAGACGGACCTCGTCGAGATCGCCGCCCGCAAACTGCTCCTGAGCCTGGATCTGCTGAGCCCGGTGTTCTTCCTGATCCTCGCCGGGGCCCTCGTCGTCGTCTTCGCGGCCTGGCGTCGCCTGCGGGGTACGCCCCTCGCCGCCGGACTGTCCGGGGCCGTCCTCGCCGCCCTCGCCACCGGCGCCCTCAACGACTCCGGCATCGTCGCCGCCATCTACGTCCTGGCGTACCCGGCGGCCGCGGCCCTGATGGTCCTGATCGAAGCGGGGCCAAAGGTCCCCGGCAGGGTCCGGTAGGTTTGGACCCTCTCTCCCTGAGAAGGGGCGGACCGGGTGACCACCCGTTTCTCCGGGCCATGCTCTACGAGGCGGCCTGCTGGCGTCCCGGTCAGCAGAGACCCCCCGAAGAAGAGGTCCTGTACGATCCACACATCGCCCGCTACCACGAGGGCTGGGGCCGGCCGGGGGACGCGGCGGTGATCGCCGAGGCGGACGGAGATCCGGTCGGGGCCGCGTGGTACCGGCTCTTTGATGCGGAGAAGCCAGGTTACGGCTTTATTGAGGCTACCATCCCGGAGCTATCCATCGGCGTCTCTCCCGAACACCGGGGGCGGGGCGTCGGCTCGGCCCTGCTCGCGACCCTGATAGACCTGGCGCGGGAGGAGGGCTTCGACGCCCTGAGCCTCTCCGTCGAGGAGGACAACCCGGCGCTGCGGCTCTACGAACGGTCGGGGTTCAGACGGGTGTCGCGGTCCGGTAACGCGTGGACCCTGCGGGCGGATCTACGATGATCCCACCGCCCGCCTCATAGCCGCTTTCGAGTCCCGCGCAAAGCGCTTCTGCAGCCGCCGGACGACCGGGTAGCCGAGCCTTACCAGCAGGCTGTTCGGGCGGCTTATGGCGTAGAGGTCGTACCACACCGATCCGTCCTCCAGGTCCCACTCGACGCTAAAGCGTTCCTCGCCCCGCGCCGCGTGATCCGGCAGGGTCCCGTAGGCGAACCCCGAGCGCCGGACGCCCCGAGCCTCCTCTTCGACGGTGTAGACCACCCGGCAGGCGTTCAGCGACCAGACGCCGTGACGGGCCACCACGGCGACCGTCGCGCCCACTTCTACCGGCGTGTCGGACGGGTGGAGGCGCACCCAGCCGGTGTCGAACATCCTCCAGGCCCGCAACGCCTCCGCCGCCCGCAGGAAGGTGGCTTCTCCCTCGCCCAGCCTCACCCGGTTGTGGTCCACGACGTAGCCGGACGGGGCGGGGCCCCGCGTAGCCCCGGCCTCCGGGTAGGAGAACGGCGCGTCCTCCTGCTCCCGGAGAAACGACCGGATACGCTCCACCGACGGCTCACGAAGCAGGAACAAAGCCGGCCGCTACCCGAACGTCCGCTCCAGGCGGCCCCTGATGCGGTCCCAGTGCGAGCCCCGCCAGAAGACCCGGTCGCAGCCGCCGCAGAGAAAGAACTCCTCGTGCGCCCCGGCTACCCCGTCCGGCACCCGGTCCGTGACGGCCCCGGGGGGAACGGTCTGCAGCTCGCCGTTGCACTCCATGCAGCGGGATACGCGCCGGACGAGCCGGAAGCTCTCCACCACCATCCGGAGCTGCTCTTCCACGGGGCAGTGCGGCACCTGGAGAAAGGCTACCTGCCCGTCCCGTACGGGCTTGCGCTCCAGAAAGCCTCCGTCGCCGGTAAGGAGCGTGCGCCCTTCGTCCAGGGCCTTCTGTGTCAGGTAGCGGTCCGAAACGTCGGTTCCCTGGCTGGCGTAGTACGTGTCGTAACCGGCGGCCTGCAGCCACTTCGCCAGGCCCCCGAGCATGGCGTCGCAGAGAAACCTCATCGGGCTCACCGCGCGCCGGAAGAGCCGAAGCCCCCCTCGCCGCGGCCGTCGGTCCCAGATTCGAGGAGATCGACCTCGGTAAAAGCCGCGTCGGCGGCCCGCACCAGGAGGAGCTGGGCGATTCTCATCCCCTGCTCGACCTCGAAGGCCGCCTCCCGGTCGTGGTTTATGAGGGGGACCTGGATCTCGCCCCGGTACCCCGAGTCTATGAGCCCCGGCGTGTTGACGAGCGAGACCCCGTGCCGGGCGGCGAGCCCGCTGCGCGGCAGCACGAGGCCCGCGTACCCCGGCGGGATGGCGACCGAGATGCCGGTCTTCACCAGCGCCCGCCCGCCCGGCGGCAGGCTGGCCGCCTCGACCGAGCGCAGGTCGTAGCCTGCGTCCCCGGCGTGTGCCCGGGTTGGCATTCGGGCTCCGGGAGAGATCCGTCGGAAGGGGACCTTCAGGCTGTGGTCGTCGGGGAGACGGTCGGAGTTCATACCGGAGTTCATCTTAGCACGCCCATGCTATGCTTTACGCCATGAGCGAGAGCAAAGAGCGTTACCTGGTTACCTCGGCGCTGCCCTACGCCAACGGCCCGCTGCACGTCGGCCAGATCGTGGGCGCCTACCTGCCGGCGGACGTTTTCGTGCGGTATCTGCGGGCGCGCGGGCACGACGTGGTCTACGTCTGCGGCACCGACGAGCACGGCGTCCCGATCACGCTGACCGCCGAGCGCGAGGGCAAGTCCCCGCGCGAGGTCGTGGACTACTGGTACGCCCACATGAAGGAGACCTTCTCCCGCTTCAACGTCAGCTTCGATAACTTCTCGCGCACCTCGACGCCGCTGCACGCGAAGAACACCCAGCTCTTCTACGCGAAGCTCAAGGAGGGCGGCTACATCACCGAGGCCGAGAGCCGCCAGATGTACAGCCCGACGGAGGGCCGCTTCCTGCCGGACCGCTACGTTGAAGGTACGTGTCCCGTGTGCGGTTACAAGGAAGCCCGGGGCGACCAGTGCGACAACTGCGGCAGCTGGTACGAAGCCTACGAGCTCATCGAGCCGCACTCCAAGGTCACCGGCGGTCCCGTGGAGGTACGGGAGACCACGCACCTGTACCTGGACCTGCCCAGCTTCTCCGGGAGGCTTAAAGGCTGGATCTCGGACCAGCAGCACTGGCGCGACTCGGTGAGGAACTTCGTGCTCGGCATTATCGAGGGGGGGTTGGAGCAGCGGCCCATCACCCGCGACATCGGGTGGGGCGTCCCCGTCCCCGAGCCGGGCTTCGAGGACAAGCGCTTCTACGTGTGGTTCG
This sequence comes from Actinomycetota bacterium, assembly GCA_004563715.1. Taxonomy (GTDB): domain Bacteria; phylum Actinomycetota; class Rubrobacteria; order Rubrobacterales; family Rubrobacteraceae; genus SIRX01. The sequence goes on from SIRX01000094.1 coordinate 7,647, forward strand.
ACGCCCCCATCGGCTACGTCTCCTCCACGATGGAGTGGGCCGAGCTGGCCGGCGACCCGGACCGCTGGCGCGAGTACTGGCAGGAGCCGGACACCCGGATGGTGCACTTTATCGGGAAGGACAACACGGTCTTCCACGCGGTGGTGTGGCCCGCGATGCTCATGGGCGCCGGCGAGGACGGCGAGGAGCCCTTCATCCTGCCCTACGACGTGCCGGCCAACGAGTTCATGAACCTGGAAGTGGTCGTGGACGGTGAGCCCCGGCAAATGCAGATGTCCACCAGCCGCAACCTGGCCGTGTGGCTGCACGAGGCCCTCGACCGCTTCCCGGCGGACCCGTTGAGGTTCTACCTGGCCTCCAACCTGCCGGAGACCGGCGACGTGGCCTTCTCGTGGCGCGAGTTCCAATCGAGGGTGAACTCGGACCTGATCGGCAACCTCGGCAACTACATAAACCGCGTCCTCTCTTTCACCGAGAAGTACGCCGGGGGTGAGCTCTCCCGGCCGGAGGAGCTGCCACGGGAGGCCCTCGCCGCCTTCGAGGACTTCAAGGAGATAGAAGCCCGCTACGAGAAGAAGATGCTCGCCCCGCGCCCGCGCGAGGCCCTGGGAGAGCTTCTGGCCCTCGGCCGCCGGGCAAACCAGTTCTTCGATTCCGAAGCCCCCTGGAAGACCCGCAAGGAGGACCCGGAGCGGACCGCCATCACCCTGTACGCCTGCGCGGCTCTGCTCGGCTCCATCGCCTACCACGCCGCCCCCTACGTCCCGGAGGCGGCCGAAGAGCTGCGCGAGTTTTTCACCGGCCCCATAGCCCGCGTCACGGATCTGGAGCCTCCGAGCGGATACCGGGTCACGGGCGCCAGGCCCCTCTTCAGCAGGATCGAGGACGCGGAGGTGGCCGCGGCTGAGGAGCAGCTCTCGCGGGCGGCGCGCGGCGAGGCGGTCAGCCCCGGATAACCCCGGCAACCGGCTCTATCTTCGCCGGCCCACCCGCAGCGACAGCGCGAAGATCAGGGCTCCCGCCACCGCTATGGTACCGAGGGCGAGACGCAAGCCGAAAAGCTCCGCGAGGCCGCCCACGATCACCGGTCCCATCAGAAACCCGCCGTAGCCGAGCGTCGTGACCACCGAGACGGCCTCGCCGGCCCGCCCCGGCTCCAGATCCCCGGCGACGGAGAACGCTATGGGCACCACCGCCGAGAGCGCGAGGCCCACGAGCAAAAAGCCCCCGACGATGAGCGTCGGCTCCTGCGTGGCGAGCGCGAGCGACATGCCGCCCGCCGTGAGCAGGCCCGCGCCCATCAGGGTCCACCGGTTGCCGAAGCGCGCGACGGCCCCGGCGGTCCCGAGCCGCCCGACGGCCATCGCCCCGTAGAAAACGGCGACGCCCGAGGCCCCGAGCAGCGCCGGCAGCCCCACCGTCTCCCGGAGGTAGATCCCGGACCAGTGCTCCATCTCCCCCTCGGAGAGC
>SIRX01000095.1 GCA_004563715.1 Actinomycetota bacterium
GCTGCGGATCTTCGTGCCCATCATGATGATGCGACCTCCTATTGTGCGAGACGGGAGGCCATACTACCCGCGCACGTTCCGACTCGCCTCCGGCAGGTGCTACTTTTTCAACGGGCTGTGATGTTTCGCCACCCGCTATGTAACGCGATCACTGGTCGCCAGGGCGTGCCTGCTCGAGGTTACGGCTTTTCCGAGATCGGAGCTCGTGGCACGGCCTTCGTAGCGGGTCTGGCGTACGGGACTCCCGGTAGAAAAGGGGCGCGCCGGCCTGAAACACCGCCAGCGCGCCCCGTCGAGGCTCGGCCTCTCCGGCCGGAGCCTTTTACAGGAAGAAGCTGGCAACGAGCGTGACCGCGAAGCCCACGAGGCCGACGATCGTCACCATAACCGTCCAGGACTGGAGGGTCTGCTTCTCGTTTATACCGAGGTAGCGGCTGACCAGCCAGAAGCCGGAGTCGTTCACGTGGGAGAGCACCGTGGCCCCCGAAGCCGTGGCGATGACGATGGCGCCTATAAGGGGCGCCGAGTAATCCCCGACCTCCACCAGCGGCGCGACGATGCTCGCCGAGGTGACGATAGACACGGTGGCGGAGCCCAGCGAGACCCTTATGACGACAGCCGCCAGGAAGGCCAGCATCACCACCGGCAGGGCCGTCGCCTCCAGGACCTGCTGCATCGCGTCGCCGATACCGCTCTCCGACAACACCGCGCCGAACACGCCGCCCGCGCCGGTGACCAGGACGATGAGGCCGACGGGCTGCAGGGCCGCCGAAGCGATCCCCTGCACCTCTTCCCGCGAGTAGCCGTGCCGCACGCCCAGCCAGTAAAAGGCGAGCAAAACCGCGATCGTCAGGGCCGAGAACGGATGGCCGACGAGCGTGATGGCGGTCCTGAGACCGCTGTCCTCCGGTAGGGCGAGATCCGCGAGGGTGTTTGCCAAGATAAGAACCAGCGGGATCAGGATAATGAACACCACGACGCCGAAGGAAGGGGTCTCTTTCTCACCCTCCTCGGCTTCTTCGGCCTGCTCCTCGGCGATCAGGAAATATTCGGGCACTCCCACGTTGATCTTGTTGCCGATGTACTTGCCGAAGTAGACGCCGCCCACGATAACCGCCGGTATGCCGGCGATCGTTCCCCACAATATTACCCACCCGAGGTCGGCCCCGATTATGCTGGCGGCCGCGACGGGACCGGGCGTCGGCGGGATAAAGGCGTGCGTGACGGCGAGGCCGGCCAGCAGGGGTATCGCGTAGTACAGCGTGGACCGGCGCAGGTTCTGGGAGAGCGAGAACACCAGGTAGATCAGGATGATAAGGCCGACGTCGAAGAAGACCGGGATGGCGACCAAAAAGCCTGTCAGCCCCAGGGCCCACTGGATGCGCTGCTCGCCGAACGCTCCAACCAGCGTGCGGGCTATCTGCTCCGCGCCGCCGGTTATCCGGAGCATCTCGCCGAACATGGCGCCCAGGCCGACCACTATTGCTATGTATCCGAGGACGCCGCCCATCCCCTCTTCGATGGTGTCTATGATGTCGGCCAGAGGAATCCCGGCGATAATGGCGGTAAAGAAGCTGACGATGAGCAGCGTCACGAACGCGTGCAGCCTCACCACGATGACCAGGAACAGAATGGCCGCTACGGCCAGCGCGATTATGCCGAGCAGGGCTATTGGTGACAACTCCGAGACCTCCCCTTCAGTTCTCTTCCCCGTCTTCTGCGAACCGGCGCTGGAACGCCGAAATCTCTGCGAATTCCGGCTCTAGCCTCTCGTAGAGGCGGCCGAATATCTCCATCAGACGCTCGTATACAAGGGCGCTCCTTTCCTCCGGTCGGTGCCTCGTAGACACCCGGATAGATTCGTTTGCCACGGCAAGCGAGTCGATCTCTCCGAGGGCCTTCATCCCCAGGAGGGCCGCTCCCCAACAGGAACTCTCGTAGCTCTCGGGAAAGGAGACCTCCCGCTCGAAAACGTCGGCCATGATCTGCCGCCAGACGCCGGAGTTTGCGAAGCCCCCGGTAGCGCGCACCTCCTCCGGCGCGCCAGCGATCTCCTCCATCGCCTTCATCACGGCGTTCATCTGGTACATGACGCCTTCCATTACGGCCTTTAACAGGTGTTCCCGCCGGTGCCGCCGGCTGAGACCGAAGAAGACGCCCTTTACGTCGGCGTTCCAGTGGGGTGCCCGCTCCCCGGTGAGGTAGGGCAGGAAGATCAAACCCTCCGACCCCGGCGGCACTTTCTCGACGATCTCGTTCGCGAGCTCCAGGGGGTCCCGGCCCTGCTTCTCGGCTTTCTCCTTTACCCCGGGAAACAGGTCCTCCACGGCCCACTGAAGCGCTATGCCGCCGTTGTTGATCGGCCCCCCGATAACCCACTCATTTTCGGTGAGCACGTAACAGAAGAGCTTGCGGGCTTTGTCTACCCGGGGCTCGTCCACCACCGCGCGCACGGCCCCACTGGTGCCGATAGAGCAGGCGACCGTGCCGGGTTTCGTGGCCCCCACGCCGAGGTTGGCCAGCACCCCGTCGTTCGCCCCGACGACGAACGGGGTGTCGGCGTCCATCCCCAGCCGCCGCGCGTGCTCTTTGTTCAGCCCGTGCACGGCGTGGGTCGTGGGCACCGGGCGTGAGAGCTTCTCCACCGGGAGGCCCAATACCTCCAGGGCCTCCTCGTCCCAGTCGAGGTCCCGGATATTGAAGAGCCCCGTGGCGGAGGCGATGGAGTGGTCCACCACGTACTCGCCGAAGAGCCGGTAGAAGACGTACTCTTTTAGAGAGATCCAGCGGGACGCCCTTTCGAAGGTTTCCGGATCCTCTTCCTTGAACCACAATAGCTTGGTCAGGGGCGACATGGGATGTATCGGCGTGCCCGTGCGTCGGTGGATCTCCGCGCCGTCCAGCTCGTCCCTGATCCGTGCGGCCTGCTCCGACGCCCGGTTGTCGGCGTAGGTCAGGGCGGGGGTCAGGGGCGCGCCGTCGGGGCCGAGAGCCAGCAGGCTGTGCATAGCCGCGCTGAAAGACACGCAGGCCACCCCGCCGTCGTCGCCGGACTCGACGTCCCGCGCCACTCTCTCCAGGGAAGACAGGACGGCTTCCAGGACCTCGTCCGGGTCCTGCTCGGCAAACTCGGGGCGGGGCGAACGCAGGTCGTAGCCCCTGGACTCTTCGGCCAGGATCCTCCCGTTTACGTCGTAAGCTATGACTTTGGTGCTCGTCGTCCCGATATCGACGCCGACGAAAGCCGCCACCTTGCCTCACCCCCCGCTACCGCACGGTAACACCACACCCAAACGCAGATCTTCGGTGACATTCTAGGTTCGGCCCACATGCCGCGCAACAACCCCGGCCCGCGCCCGTCGCGCGGAGACCTGCAGCGTAGTATTTTGTTTGTTTACGTGAACGACCCGCGAGGAGAGATCCATGAGCCACCCGTGGCACGATGTGCCTGTAGGCGCGAAAGCCCCCGAGGAGTTCTACGCCATAGTCGAGATCTCCAAGGGCTCCAAGGTCAAGTACGAGCTGGATAAGGAGTCGGGGCTGCTCCTGGTCGACCGGGTCCTGCACTCCTCGGTCGTGTATCCGGCGAACTACGGGTTTATCCCCCGCACCCTGGGCGACGACAAAGACCCGCTGGACATGCTGGTACTCATGCAGGAGCCCGTTCTGCCGTTGAGCATACTCCGCGTAAAACCCATCGGGATGATGCCGATGGTCGACGAAGGTGAGAACGACGAGAAGATCATCTGCGTCCACCTCGACGACCCCGAGTACAACACGTACAGCCACTACGATCAGCTCCCCGAACACCGGATATACGAGCTGCAGCGCTTTTTCGAGGACTATAAAAAGCTGGAGGGCAAGGAAGTCGAGGTAGGAGATTTCTCCGATCCCCGGGAGGCTATGGAGACCGTCCGTTACGCGATGGACCTCTACGCGAAGGAAGTCGCCCGCGTCGTATAGTTACAGGCTGCGAACCGTGTCCCGGCGGCCTCCAGGGTACGAGGTTCGTAATAAAATCAGCCCAGGACACTGCCGGCGGTCGAAAAGAGGAGAGCATGGCAGATCTCGCAGAGAAGACCTGTGTCCCCTGTAAGGGCGGCATTCCACCCCTGCGGGGCGCGGAGCTTGAGGAACTGGCCCGCCAGGTCCCGGGGTGGGAGGTGGTGGACGAGCACCACCTGCGCCGGGAGTTCCGCTTCAAGAACTTCCGGGAAACGCTCACCTTCGTCAACCGGGTTGGCGAGCTGGCCGAAGAGCAAGGCCATCATCCCGACATCAGCTTTGGTTGGGGCCGGGCCGAGATAGAGGTCTTCACCCACAAAATAGACGGCCTCACGGAAAGCGACTTCGTCCTCGCGGCCAAAATAGACCGTCTCTAGAAGCCCGTTTCTCGCTTCCGCGAAAGGTTTGGGTTGCCCGCGGGCGGGGCATAGAGCCCGTGACGTACGGCGAACCCCCACGGAAGGAGGGACATGGCTGAGGCAGAACAACGCACCCAACGCGCCATAAAAGTCCGGCAGGTAACGGACTACCAGGCGTCGTGGACGGAACTGGAGCGCCCGACCGGAGGGGCCGGAGCAGGCGATGCCGGCACCCCCGGAGCCTTCACGGTCCAGCTCATCCTGGACAACGGCGCGGAAGAATACGTCCTGCAGCCGCAGGTGGACGACATGAAGGTGATCCGGAAGCTCCTCGACAAGAGCGGCACCCTCGCCTTTGATCTGGAGCGCGGGGTACTTCTGGCCCGCAACCTCCCGCTGGGCTAGCAACCAGACTCCCAGAACCCGCAAAGCGCGAGCGCGCGAGCCACGTAGATCAACACAGGAGGCAGACCAAGTGGCGGAAGCAGAGCAGAGCACGGAACAGGCCATAAAGGTCCGGCAGGTAACCGAGGTCCACGCGAACTGGAACGAGGAGGAGCGCGGAGCCCCCGG
>SIRX01000096.1 GCA_004563715.1 Actinomycetota bacterium
ATAGACTTCTGGCTTGCCTTCTCGGCAGTGATAATCACCGTCGGCAGGCTCATCCGGGAAGGCTGGAGCCACTACCGTTGGGAGACTCGACCGTCTCGCAGACCATGACCTACCCGCGCAGCCTCTAGAGTTGCTAGGAGGTTCCGGTGGAGTGTTTGGAGGTCGAGCATACCGTTCTTGGAATCCTGGACAAAGACAGGATCACCGAAGATCTCCGCCGTATCGTCCGGGTGCCAAGCGTCACCGGAAATGAGGGCGAGGCCGCAGAGGTCCTCGGCGAGATAGCTAGGTCCTGCGGTCTCGAAACCGCGCTGTGGAGGCACGATCTCGAGGCTTTACGCCGGCACTCTGGCTACCCTGGAGAAGAGGCTCGGCGCGATGAGTTGGTTGGCGTGACCGCCACGCTTGGCGGCAGTTCTTCCGACGCACCTCGCGTATGCCTCAACGGACATATAGACGTGGTCAACGAGGGGTCGGTGGCCTGGAGGCATGGGCCGTGGTCTGGGACCGTAGAAGACGGTTTTTTACACGGGCGTGGCTCGGTGGACATGAAAGGCGGGGTGATTGAGGCCCTGCACGCCGTCGCCGCCGTTAAAGACGCCGCCGGGGCGCCCCCCGGCGACATCGTTCTCCAGCTGGTCTCGTCGGAGGAGGATGGCGGCGCGGGCACGTTCGCGGCACTGGAGAACGACCAGGACTTCGCGGCGTGCATAATCCCGGAGCCGACCTCGTTCAAAGTTTGTTGTGCCCAGGCCGGAGCGCTAACCTTCCAGGGCGTCGTACCCGGCGTCGCTGCCCACGCCGCCCTGAGGCTGGAAGGCATCTCGGCGATAGATCGCTACGTGCCGATCCACTCGGCGCTGCTAGAGCACGAGCGACGGATCAACTCCGGGGTGGAGCACCCCCTGATGGCTGCCCTGGACCTTCCGTACCCGGTCCTGGTCGGGCGGCTCGAAGCGGGGAGGTGGTCGAGCCAGGTGCCGGACCTGCTCCGCTTTGAAGGCCGGGTCGGGGTAAGGGTGGGGGAGACCGTAACGGAGGCCCGGGCTGCCTTCGAGGAGGTCCTGCGCGGGGCTTGCCCGGAAGTAGAGGTCTCCTGGAACGGGGGGAAGTTTGCTCCCGGAGAGACGCCGGCAGACCATCCCCTGGTCGCGGTGGTCAGCGCCTCCCTCGCCGACGAATCCGTCCCTGGTCCGGAGCTGTGCGGCGTGCCATACGGCGCGGACATGAGGCTCTTTACCGCACGAGGGATACCGTGTGTCATGGTCGGCACGGGCGGCGTCCGCCTGGCTCACGGGGTCGACGAGCGCGTCTCGATCGGGGAGGTTTACAAGCTATCCCGGGTTTTGGCCCGCGCGCTCGTCAGGATACAGTTCGGGGACGCCCTGTCGTCCGGAGGCCCGCGCGCCCCGGCGAACGTGGACCCCGGCCCGGGCCGCCGGACGGAACGTTGATCGCGCAAATACCTGTCGAGTTGAGAGGAAGGGAGAGGCCATGACGGATTCGCCACAGACCTCGGGGCGACAACCGGTGGTGTTCCGCGTTCTGGGTGTTATCGAGCGTGTGGGGAACATGTTGCCACACCCGTTCTTCCTGTTCGTGATCCTGGGCGCGTTGCTCGTGCTGGCGAGTTGGGGGATGGAAGCGGCGGGCCTGGGGGCGGAGCGGCCCGACGACGGTGAGGTGGTCGAGGTACGGAGCCTCGTTTCCGTCGAGGGCGTGCAGATGATGGTCATGGACGCGGTGGAGAACTTCGTTACGTTCCCGCCGCTGGGCGTCGTGCTCGCGGTCATGCTCGGCGTCAGCGTCGCGGACCGGACCGGCATGCTCTCCGCCATGCTGCGCGCGACCATCGTGCGCGCCCCCCGGAGGCTCGTTACCTTCACCCTGGCTTTCGTAGGCATCTCTTCTAACGTGGCCGGCGACGCGGCTTATATCGCGCTCGTTCCCCTGGGCGCGCTGGTCTTTCTATCTCTGGGGCGCAACCCGATCGTCGGGCTCGTCACCGTCTACGTCTCCATAGCCGCCGGGTACAACACCGGGCTTCTCTTGTCCGCGACCGACGCCTTGCTGGCCGGCCTCAGCACCTCGGCCGCCCAGACCGTAGAGCCCGACTACGTAGTTACCCCAGTGGCCAACTGGTACTTCTCGGTTGCCGTAACCTTCGTCCTCGCCCTCGTGATCACCGTGGTGGTCGAGAAGGTGGTGGAACCGCTCGCTGGTGAGTGGGACCCGAACGACGCTTCGGAAAGGCTCGAGGCCGAAACCGAAGCCCTCCTGGACGAAGATTCGGAGGGGTCGGAGAACCTACAGGTCGGCGCGGACGAGGCCACCGGACTGCGCAATGCTCTCATAGCTGCCGGGGCGTTCGCGTTGTTCTGGTTTCTGGTGCTGCTGCCGGCCAACTCGCCGCTCCGGGGTGAGGATGGGAGCCTAGCAGAGTCCCCGTTTCTCGACGGTATTGCCCTGGTGCTGGGGCTCGCGTTCCTGACGGTGGGGGTCGCATACGGGTTGAGCGTGGGCACGATCCGGGAGCCAAGCGACGTTCCGCGCCTGATGGCCGAAGGCTTGAAAGACATAACCCCCATCCTCGTGCTCTTTTTCGCCGTTTCGCAGTTCCTCGCCTACTTCAGTTGGTCCGGGATCGGCGAGTACGTGGCTATCGTGGGTTCCGAGGCGATAGAACGCGTCGGCCTGGGGGGGCCGCTGCTGTTCTTGGGGATGCTGGTCCTCGTGATGTGCATGAACCTGTTTATCTCCAGCGGCTCGGCCCAGTGGGCTCTGATGTCCCCGATCCTGGTGCCCATGTTCATGTTCGCGGGGATCTCCCCCGAGGTGACCCAGGCCGTCTACCGCATAGGCGACTCCGCCACGAACATCATCACCCCTATGAGCCCCTACTTCGCGATGACCCTGGGGTTTCTCCAGATTTACAACCGTAAAGCTGGCGTCGGCACCCTGGCCTCCATGACGATACCGCTCTCGTTGACCGTGGCCGCCGTCTGGTTTATATGCTTCCTGATCTGGTGGGGCCTCGGGATACCGCTCGGGCCGGGTGCCCCCCCGCGCTAACCTGCCTCGATAGACCCGCTGATAAGCTCGACACTCCGTGGTCGGCAGAGATCAAATAGACTGAGACTCGGATGCTACCCAGCGCAGGAAACCGCAATACGCAAAGGAGCCCGATGGATCATCGAGGAACAGACGTTAAGGAACTAGTGCATAAGAGCGGTGTGCACAAGATGTTGGGAGTCGAGTTCGAGGAGTTGTCGACCGAACGTGTGGTTGCGGCCATGCCAGTGGACGAACGTCACTTGCAGCCGCTGGGCTTCTTGCACGGCGGGGTGAGCGTTACCCTAGCAGAGTCTGTAGCGTCGATCGGGGCGTGGTTGAACTGCGCGCCAGGCAAGGTAGCCTTCGGCATGACAATAAATGCCAACCATCTCAGGCCGAAGCGTGCCGGGAGCCGCCTTGTCGCGATTGGGATGCCCGAACACCTCGGCCCCGAAAAGCAGATATGGGAGGTCGAAATCCACGACGAAACTGGAAGGCGGGTGTGCGTTTCGCGCTGCACGTTGGCGGTGGTGGATTTGGAATCGCAAGCCGTACCCCTTGAGTCTCGCCCGGCCTGATCCCGCCAGCAATCTGCAGCGTAACCGCTTCGTGGCTCCTGCACCGGATTCTACGCGAGCAAGCTAACTGCTACAACGGTCAGCTACGTTCCGTTATTGGGCTCGACCGCCTTTGCCCGCGGCTGGCCCGGACCCGTCGCAACAACCATCGACACGCCAACCATCCGCGGCGAAGCTCGCAAAGAGGTCGCGTATCTGTTCTGAGGAGAGGCGTCCTTCCGGACTGTACCAACGGGCAACGGAGTTGCACAGGCCCAAGATGGCGTAGGTCGTGATTTGCGCATCCAGGTCTCTGATTACCCCGCAGGCTATACCCTCCTCGACGAGTTCCTGAAAGCGTTGCGTGTAAGCTCGACGACCTTCTAGGGTCTCTGCGGAGAACGGAAAGTCGCCCAGCAAGACAACAATGATGGATTTGGCTTCCAGCACAGCCTCCACATGATTGCGGATGGCCGCCTCCAGGCGGGCCGCTGGACAGGTCTCGTTGGCTATCACTTCGTCTAAACGCTTGTTTATCGCCTGCAACCCACGATCGTGAATTTCTTGAACGATCTCTTGCTTGTTCTTCCAGTAATAATAGAAGACCCCCTTGGTGAGACCTAGCTCGGTCGTGATGTCCCCGACCGACGTGCTCGCGTAGCCCTTTCTATCAAATAGTGCGGCCGCGGTCTGCAGGAACAAAGCCCGCCGTTCTTCGTAGCTTAAATCGCTGAGCGGATTGCTCTCTGCTTCCGGGCCTGTCAGCGGAGGACGTCCAATTCTCCGCCTCCGGAACTCTTTCATTTCACCATCCAACGAGCGAGTTGCTTGACATACACGAGACCTTCCGGTAGAGTACCAATAATTTAATTAACCAGTGAGTTAATTATTTCTGTAACTTGGGGACCCGGGGAAGGGGAACCGTACATGGCATCGCAGCGGGGACATTTGCAGGTACGGACGAGACGCGGCCTAGAACGAAGGTGGCTGCCATTACTCTGGTCGGGCATTAGCAACCGGGGCCCGGCGTTGTCTCGCAGCGGTCTCGGGCGCCTCGGCCGTCGCCCGCTCCCCCGCTGTTCTGCGCGCAATTCTTCGAACGCGGGAAGCATGTTCCGCACGCGGACGCGGAGGTCGTAGCCGTGTCGAACCCGGCAAAGCCTTGGCTCTGGGCTTACGGTGGAAGAACCTCGAGCCGCACGGTGGACATGTCGCTGACCGAGTTTCTCCGTGAGGCTGTGGAGCGGCACGGCCACCAGACGGCTATGTCGTTTGAGGGCCATGAAACCACTTACGCGCAACTGCTGGAAAAGAGCGGGCGCCTCGCTGCCGGCCTCCGGGATAGCGGCGTACGCACAGGCGACCGGGTCGCCCTCATGCTTCCCAACAGTCCGGAGTACGTGATCTCCTTCTTTGCTGTGGTCCGGATCGGGGCGATCGTCACGCAGGTCAACCCGATCTACGTGGGGCGGGAACTCGAGCACATACTCAACGACTCGGGAGCTAAAACGATCATCGTTCACGGAGAGGCGTACCCGAAGGTCGGAGCGGTGCGTGATGGCACCCAGCTCGAACGCGTGATCGTTGCGGGCCAAGCGGAGAGCCTCGGGGGATCGGACACGGCCTTCAGGCGCTTTCTGGAGTTCGAATCTGACACGGTCCCGGCGGAGCTAAACCCTGCAGAGGACCTGGCGGCTATTCAGTACACGGGTGGCACCACGGGCGTCTCCAAGGGCGCTATGCTGACCCACCGCAACCTGCTCTGCAACATAGAGCAGAACGTGAGCCTTATGGTGGAAGATCCACGGGTCCTCGAGGGCGAAAAGAGCGTCGCTGTCGCTCCTTTCTTCCACATTTTCGGAACCACGGTTGTCCTACTGACCTCCATCAGGTACGGGATGAACATGCTAATCGTGCCGCGTTTCGAGGTGGAGCAGATGATGGACCTCATCAAGCGTGAGCGGCCTGCCATGCTCGCGGGAGTGGCGACGATCTTCACGGCGCTGCACGGTTACCCGGAAATGGAGAGCTACGGCCTCGACGAAATACTACTCTACGTCTCGGGCGGCGCGAGCGTGCCGATGAACCTCCTCGAGTCCTTTGAACGACGCACGGGACGCCCCATCCTAGAAGGCTACGGGCTCTCCGAAGGCGCCCCGGTATCGATTAATACGTACTCGCGAGGTCCGGTGCCGGGCAGCATCGGGGTTCCGATGCCCAGCACCGACCTGAGGGTCGTGGACGAGGAAACCGGCACGAAAGAAATGCCTCCAGAGGAGCCGGGCGAGCTTGTCGTAAAGGGGCCTCAGGTGATGAAGGGCTACTGGAACATGTCCGACGAGACCGCCCAGACCCTGCGCGATGGGTGGTTGTACACGGGTGACGTCGCCCGGATGGACGAGGACGGCTACTTCTACATCGTGGACCGAAAGAAGGACGTAGTAATCGCCAGCGGCTACAACGTCTATCCCCGCGAGGTGGAGGAGGTCCTCTACCGGCACCCGGAGGTGGTGGAGGCCGTCGCGATAGGCGTGCCGGACGAATACCGGGGGGAGACCGTCAAGGCCTTTGTAGTAAAGGGCGAAGGCAGCACGTTAGCGGAGGAAGAATTGCTCGCCCACTGCAAAGAGAACCTCGCTGCATACAAAGTGCCGAAGTTATTGGAGTTCCGCGACGCGCTGCCCAAGAGCGCTGTTGGCAAGATCCTCAAGCGCGTGCTGAGCGAAGAGGAGCGGCAAGGTACGGGAGCCAGATAGTGCGGGTCGCAAAAGGTGTGGACGCCGGAGAGGAGATAACGATGGAGTACGTCCGGATAGAACGCGACGGAGGGACGGCCGTAGTCACCGTGGACCGCCCAGACAAAATGAACGCGCTCAACGCGCAGGTCCAGGAGGAGCTCGCTGATGCTTTCGACTCGATCTCTCCGGGCGAGATACAGGCCGTTGTCATCACCGGGGCGGGGGAGAAGGCGTTTGTCGCCGGGGCGGATGTCGCCGGGATGAAGGATATGAGCGCGCTGGAGGTGAGAGAGTTTGGCAGGATAGGAACGCGGATGACGGGAGCGATCGAGGCCGCGCCCGTCCCGGTCATCGCCGCCATAAACGGTTTCGCGCTCGGCGGGGGGGCTGAGATCGCCCTGGCCTGTGACATGCGCGTCGCCGCCGAAAATGCCCGGTTGGGCTTTCCAGAAGTCACCATTGGCATCATGCCCGGTGCGGGCGGAACACAGCGTCTGCCGAGGACCGTCGGTAGCGGCGTGGCCCGCGAACTCATCTTTACCGGCCGCGTAATCGACGCGAAGGAGGCGAAGGAGATCGGGCTGGTGGACCGCGTCGTCGGCGAAGGCGAGGCCCTGGACGCGGCGAAGGGGTTGGCGCGGCAGATAGCCGACAATGCCCCGATCGCCGTCAAGAACGCGAAGGCCGCGATGAACGTCGCCAGGAACACCGATCTCGCGAGCGGCATAGAGCACGAGGGCGACCTGTTCGCACTCCTGTTCGCGACCGAGGACGCCCGGGAGGGCATGAACGCCTTCTCGGAGCAGCGTAAGCCGGAGTTCAAGGGCTGCTAGCAGGGAGCCCATGAGCACCCGCCAAAGAGTATCCGCCCGACGTTGGGCCAGAGCAGAGGAGGATCATCATGGAACTACGGGGACGCACCTTTTTCGTCAGCGGCGGCGGCTCGGGACTGGGGGCGGCGACCGTAACCACGCTCGCCGAGGCCGGGGCTAACGTGCTGGTCGCCGACGTCAATGAGGAGGCCGGGAAGGGCGTCGCGGCGGAGATAGGCGAGAAGGCGAAGTTCGTGTATACCGACGTGACCGACGAGGGGAGCGTTCAAGAGGCGGTCGACGCCGCTGTTGAGACCTTTGGCGGGCTCAACGGCGCGGTGAACTGTGCCGGCATCGGTCCCGCAGCCAGGGTGCTCGGCCGCAAGGGGCCGCACCCGCTCGACCTCTTCGAAAAGACGATACAGGTAAACCTCGTCGGCACCTTCAACGTCGTGCGCCTAGCCGGTGCCCGCATCTCAGAGGGTGAGCCCGGAGAGGACGGCGAGCGCGGCGTCATCGTGAACACCGCCTCGGTGGCGGCGTTCGACGGCCAGATCGGGCAGGCCGCCTACTCCGCCTCCAAAGGGGGTATCGTAGCCATGACGCTGCCAATCGCACGGGAGTTTGCGCGCTTTGGCATCCGCGTGCTGACCATAGCGCCGGGCACGTTCAACACGCCGATGGTCGAAGGGCTTCCCGAGGACGCCCGCGAATCTCTAGGCAACCAGGTACCGTTCCCATCTCGTCTGGGCGAACCCTCGGAGTACGCCGCGTTGGCGAAGCACGTGATCGAGAACCGGATGCTCAACGGGGAAGTAATCCGGCTCGACGGTGCGATCCGGATGGCGCCCAGGTAATCTAGCCGTGGCCAGGTACCTGTACAGGCGAGAGGAAGGGCAAGAGCAACCGTACTGGCCACTCGGGCCGTTCAAGGTGCGGCTGCCCTTTGTCCACTACCCGCTAGAGCAAGCGGAGTTCGTCCAGGCGTTCCTCCTCTTCGTCATAAGCTTGGGAATGATCCCGCTGTTACAAGAGTACATGGGCTTGCCTTACGAGGCAGCGTTGGCCTATGTGTTCGTGGCTGGGGTAGGCTTTATGCTGCCGGGCTTGCTCGGCGTTCCGTTCCCGCCGGGTTGGATCACGCCGGCGATCCCGTTGGTCGTGCTGTATTTGGAGGGGTTCGAGCCCGGCCCGGACGCGATACGCGCCATGATCGCCCTCCAGCTGCTCGTCAGCGTTATCTTCTTTGTCCTGGGCGTTACCCCGCTGGGACGCATATTGGTCGAGCGGCTGCCGATCTCTCTAAAGGCTGGCATCCTGCTGGGGGCGGGGATCGCGGCTCTCACGGGCGAGATCGAAGAGGGAGGCCGCTTGGCCGAGACCCCGATCTCCATAATCGTCGGTGCTGTGGTAGTGATCTACATGATGTTTTCGACCTCCTTCTCCGACCTGCAACAGAGAAGCAGGGTGCTGAGGTTTCTAGGTAGCTACGGCATGGTTCCAGGCATGATCGTGGGGATCGCGGTGGCTTGGGCCATAAGAGAGTACCCGTTGCCCGACATCGAGTGGGGACTTACCCAGCCGAGCTTCGTCGAGATGTGGAATTATCTGCCCTTTACCGTAGGCTTCCCATCTCCGGAGATCTTCCTCGCGGCAGTCCCGACGGCCGTTATCGCCTACATCATCGCTTACGGAGATATAATCGTTGGCACCAGCCTCGTGCGGAGGGTGGACGATGAGAGGCCCGACGAGCGGATCGACACAGACCCCAACAGGGTGCACATTGTTACGGGCATCCGCAACCTGATGCATGCGTTTTTCGCGCCGTATCCTGGCCTCGCCGGCCCTATCTTCACGGCCATTACGGCCAGCATCGCGGTACGCTACACCCAGGGCCGTAGAGCAATGGAGTCGTTCTTCGGCGCCGGCGCCACTTACCACATCGCGGGCTTCCTGGCCCTGTTTCTCCTGCCGCTAGTCACCGGCTTTCAACCCATACTCCCCGTGGCCCTCTCCTTGACGCTGATCCTGACGGGTTACTTGTGCATTACGGTAGGTATGGAGCAAGTCACCAACAACACCCAGCGCGGTGTCGCCGGGGTCATGGGCGTTGTGCTCGCCATTTACGGCGCAGGTTACGGCTTGGCGGTCGGCATCTTCCTCTACTTGCTGGTAGAGCGGAGAAGGCTTTTCGGCAGGCGTGAACCCGACGAGAAGAGTTCGGAGAGGCCAACGGAAACAACCGGGGAGGGCTCTAGAAGGTGATGCACAAAGACTATGGTTTACCACCCTGCCGCAGGCTGGTAGAGGAGGGGACTACGGGGGCAGGGAGGCTTGATGCGGAAAGTGAGCTCGCTTGCTCCAGAGCCCCGAACAACCCCCCAGGCACGGAGCGTAACGTTGTGGAGCCGGCCGGAGGATCCTTCGAAAGGTTTGTGGCGGAGAAGCCGCCCGCCCCAACTGCGCGGCCCGGATGGTGTCCCGGGGCTGGGCGGCCATGCCGGCGGAAGGAAATGACGCTTGGGCAGGCTTGACACCAGGGTTGCCCTGGTAACCGGTGCCAAGGGTGGCATCGGCCTCGCCACCGCGTGCCGGTTCTTGCGTGAGGGCGCCGGGGTGTGCCTGGCAGACATAGACGGCAACGGGGCTGCAACGGCGGCCGAAGAGCTCCGCCGAGAGAGCCGAAACGTCCTGGCGGTACGGCTGGACGTAACCGACGGGGCGGAGGTGGAGGCCCGGGTCAGTGAGGCCGTCGAGAGGTTCGGACGCCTCGACATCCTGGTAAACAACGCCGGCATTACGCGCGACGCGCTCTTTTTCGAGATGACGGATGAGGATTGGCGTCGAGTGCTCGACGTTCACCTCACGGGGGCGTTCCTGTGCAGCCGCGTGGCCCAGAAACATATGGTCGATAGTAGATACGGCAGGATCGTCAACATAGCTTCGGTAGCTGCCAACGGGAACCGGGGGCAAGCAAACTACTCGGCGGCAAAGGCTGGGATGCTGGGCTTTACCAGGACGCTCGCCCTCGAGCTCGGTCGCTACGGGATAACGGTCAACGCCGTAGCCCCGGGCTTTATCGAGACGCACATGACCCGAACTATGGCAGCGGAGCTGGGTGTAAAGTTCGAGACCTTCGTTGCGGAGGCCGCCGAGAACATACCTGTGGGCCGGGCCGGAACCCCGGAGGATGTCGCAGCGGCGGTATCGTTTCTGGCCTCCGAAGAAGCCTCATTTATCAACGGACAGGTCATCTACGCAACCGGCGGACCTACGGCCTGAGATGCTGCAAGGCTTTCCTGAACGGGCAAGGACGGGAGGAGAACGGTTTGAGAAAAGATGATGCCCGCGCGGTGGTGGAAACCGCGGCCTTTCAGCGGCTCGTCGGACGGAAGCGGGCGTTCCTGGCAGCCTGCTTCGTGTTCGTGTCGCTCTTTTTCTTGCCGTTACCCGTCCTGACCAGCTTTACCACACTCCTGAACGGCCCGGTCGTCGGGGCGCTCAACTGGGCCCACATCTACAGTTTCTCCCAGTTCGCGGCGGCCGGGATCGTCGCCCTGCTGTACTGGACGGTAGCCCGGCGTTTCGACCGTCTCGCCCGGCAGGCGAGGGAAGAAGCGTCCGGGAGCGAAGGGCGTTCGGGATGAACGTCACCGCTCTGGCCATCACGGTGATCGTGCTGGTGATGACGCTCGTCATCACCTACTGGGCGGCCGTCCGAAACAAGTCCGCCAGCTCCCAATACGTGGCCGGAGGCCAGATCAAGGGCTGGGTCAACGGCCTGGCCATTACGGGAGATTACGTCTCTGCCTCCTCTTTTCTGGGCCTTACGGGGGCGATAGCGCTAACGGGCTACGGCGGATACTACCTTATGATGGCGATCCCGATAGCCTTTCTGGTCGTCCTGCTGGCCGTGGCCGAACCGCTGCGGAACCTCGGTAAATTTACCGTGGCCGACATGGTCGCCACGCGTTTTCGCGCCAGACGGGTGCGCTCTGTCGTGGCCTTGAACACGGTTGTCATAAGCGTCTTCTACATGGTGGCCCAGTTCGTCGGGGCCGGGGTCTTAACCCGGCTCTTGCTCGGGATTCCCTACACGGTGGCAGTCGTTACCGTCGGAATTTTGATGACCGTCTACGTGATGGCCGGTGGTATGCTGGCGACCACCTGGATCCAGGCGTTAAAAGGCTTCTTGCTGCTGGCGGGGACCGTGGTCTTGACCCTGCTGGTGCTCGCCAGCTTCAACTTCAACCCGGTCTCCATGTTCGATGAAGCGGCTATCATATACGGTGAGGAGGCGGTCCTCCCTCCGCCGCCGGCTGGTCTGGTGGGGGGCCTGGACGTGATCTCCCTTCAGGTCGCCCTGGCGCTCGGCACGGCGGGCCTGCCCCACGTGTTGATAAGGTTTCTAACCGTGCCGGATACGGGGGCGGCCCGGTCCTCGGCGCTCAACGCGTTCTTTATGATCGGCTTCTTCTTCCTGGCGATACCGTTTATAGGCTACGGCGCTGCGGTCATCGTGGGACGCGAGAGCATCGCCTCGGCAAACCCGGCGGGCAACCTGGCGGCCCCGCAGCTCGCACAGACCTTGGGCGGAGATATATTCTTCGGGGCTATCGTGGCTGTGGCCCTCTCGATCATCATAGCCACCCTGGCCGGGCTCGTCATCGCCTCCTCCGGGGCCTTCGGCCACGACTTCTATACCAACGTGATCCGTGGTGGTGAGGCTACGCCGCGCGAGCAGTTCCTAGCGGCCAGGATCTCCGCCGGAGCTATCTCGGTGCTGGCCCTGCTCATCGCCCTGGGTGCCCGGGATTTCAACCTCGCCTTTATCGCTACCCTGACTTTTGCGGTAGCTGCGAGCGCGAACCTGCCCGTCATCCTCTTAACGATATACTGGAAACGGTTCAACGTATCGGGGGCCATTACCGGTATGTTGGTGGGGCTTGTGAGCTCCGTCGGGCTCGTCTTGGCCGGTCCGAATATTATGGGTGAGAACGCAGTATTCCCCCTCACGAACCCGGCGCTGGTTTCCGTGCCGCTCGGTTTTCTCGCGAGTTATTTGGGCACCGTACTGATCAAACCGACCCGGGATCAGTACGAATCCTACGACGAAATTTTTGTCAGGACGAACGTCGGATCTCTAGACGCGACGGCGCAAACCGCTGACTCCGGCGTTGGGGCGCGACGGCCTTGATGTGGCTCCTTCCGCCACGTAGCGTCCAACGCCGTTCGGAAAAGTCCATCTTCGCAGTGTATCGACGGGAGCGGGAAGTGTTTTACGAGGTTGGCAGCGAGCCTTGGGAGACCGCGCAGGGCTCAGGCGAGTCGGTACAAATCGTAGAGGACGCTGTTCGAAAGCCGCGCAGCACACGCGACGAACACACCCTCGTTGACCCAGTAGTAGTCGGGCGTTCCGCTCTCGAGTTGCACGGTGAGACGAAAGTAGTAATCGCGAGGGTCGACCTGTTCCCCTCGGGAAAGCCGGGCCATCACCTCGGGCGGCCCGTGGCGAACACCGCGGGTGGCGACGTAGATGTGGGCTCCGTCGTGTGTCTGGAGCGTGTACCGAGTATCTATACTGGCCATGCCGTCAGCGTGGACCACCTGCCAGTCGGCGCCTCCCGGGAGCACCGCGCCGCGCAGGTCCGGTCCTTCGAAACGACCGCCGACGATGGGTATGACTCGTCTCTCTCCCCACGGGCCCTGACCCAGCGACAGAGGCCGGCCCAGTTCCACGGTGAACCGGCCGAGCTGGTCGAGTCCCAGCGGGGGGATGTTCAAGGTCTCCACGTCGATGCCTCCAACCGTCACTCTCGCCGGACACGCGCCGCATCCGGGCCACACCCTGCCGCTCACCGTAGTGCAGCCCTTGGCGTTAAGTCAACCGTGACCTTTCTGACGATGAGACTGGCCGGGGGCTGGGCCGCATTTCAGCCGGCGTTGGCAAGACGTAGTGAAAAGAAGGAAGGAGGCAGCCGCCTCGACAATAACTTTGTGGACGGATACCCATCCGATACGGGCGCCATGAGCGTGCTCGACTCTTGGAGGGCAAAAGAGAAGCGGCTGCTTAATGCGGCCCGAAGCAAAAGGATCGGCCCCTCAGATCCCGCCAGGTCCGAAATTGGCTCTGAGGCGGCAAAGCGAGAGATACCGGCTCGCCCTGAGGGGGCCAGGTACCCGACACGCGGTGGGAAAAACGGACCGGTAACGGGCGTCATCCCCAACGCGTTCGTCCGGTCACGGTCCTGGCGGAGCAAACGCCTTCGTACGGCCGAGCAAGCAAATTAGGAGCAGAGAGGAGCGCGATGGACATAGAGAAGATCAAAGCCATAGACGTCCACACCCACGCCGAGACCTCCCGGGAACGCCCGAACGACAAACACGTCTACGCCGAGACCGCGGAGAGGTACTTCGGTGAGGAGATGGCCCCGAATGCTTGGGATGTCGCCGACTATTATCGCGGGCTCGATATGGTGGCGGTTATCTTCACGGTCGACATGGAGCCGAAAACTGCCCACAAACGCGTTCCAAACGAGGAGATACTGCAGGCGGCCAGAGAGAACCCGGATGTGCTTATCCCCTTTGCGAGCGTACACCCGGCGCGCGGCGCGATGGGGGTGAAGGAGGCCAAGCGGCTTATCGAGGAGGGCGTGCGCGGCTTCAAGTTCCACCCCAACCTCCAGGATTTCTTTCCAAACGACCGGATGGCCTATCCGCTATACGAGGTTATCGCGGAGGCCGGGCTCCCGGCGCTCTTCCACACGGGGCATTCGGGAATGGGAACCGGGATGCGCGGGGGCGGCGGCATTCGTTTGAAGTACTCAAACCCTATGCACGTGGACGACGTCACCGTAGACTTTCCCGAAATGCGGATCATCCTGGCCCATCCTTCTTTTCCCTGGCAAGACGAGGCCTTATCAGTGTGCCTGCACAAGCCGAACGTCTACATCGACCTATCGGGTTGGTCTCCGAAGTACTTCCCGGAGAACCTGGTCCAATACGCCAACACGTTGCTCAAGAACAAGATGCTCTTCGGCTCCGACTATCCCGTTATAAAGCCCGAGAAATGGCTAGAGGACTTCGAGAAGGCAGGCTTTCGGGATGAAGTAAAACCGCTGATCTTCAAGGAGAACGCGGCGCAGCTCTTGGGTCTGCACAGAAGCGATGCATAAAGGGGAGGATCAAGGTTATGCTGCTAGAGGGTGATTAGAGTGGATGGGATTGTAAGCTTGCGAGAAGCAGTCGCCGAACTGGTGCATGATGGCGACTCCGTGGCGTTGGAAGGTTTCACACACCTTATCCCGTCCGCCGCCGCCCACGAGATTGTTCGCCAGGAACTCAAGGACCTGACCCTGATTCGCATGACGCCGGACCTCATCTACGACCAGATGATCGGGATGGGTTGCGCCCGCGGGTTGGTCTTCTCCTGGGGCGGCAACCCGGGTGTGGGCTCTCTCCACCGCTTCCGCGACGCCGTGGAGAACGGGTGGCCGCACCCGCTAGAGATCGAGGAGCACAGCCACGCGGGCATGGCGAACCGCTACGTAGCCGGTGCGTCCAACCTGCCGTTTGCGGTCCTTCGCGGGTATGTAGGCACCGACCTGCCGAAAGTTACGGATACCATAGCGCCGGTCACGTGCCCGTTTACGAGGGAAGAGTTTATGGCGGTTCCGGCGCTGCACCCGGATGTAGGCATCATCCACGCCCAGCAGGCCGACCGCAGCGGCAACGTAGCGCTGTGGGGCATCACCGGCATACAGAAGGAGGTCGTTCTGTCCGCGCGCCGTTCCATCGTCACGGTCGAGGAGCTCGTCGAAGAGTTCGAGCCGCGCCCTCACCAGGTCGTGCTCCCGTCTGTGGCCGTAGGCGCGATAGCGGTTGTTCCCGGTGGGGCTCACCCCTCATACGCCCACGGTTACTATCCCCGTGACAACGCGTTCTACGAGGCGTGGGATCCGATCGGGCGCGACCGCGACGCCTTTCGTGGGTGGATGGAGCGCCACGTGCTCGGCACGGAAGACTTCGCCGAGTACATAGAAAGCCTCGTGCAGGAAGGGGTGGGCCGAAGATGAGTTCGGGCGCGAACCGTTATACGACCGACGAGATGATGACCGTGGCCGCAGCGCGCGAGCTGCGTGACGGGGTGCTATGTTTCGTCGGGATAGGACTACCGAGCGAGGCGGCCAACCTGGCGCGGGCGACACACGCGCCAAACTGCAACCTCGTCTACGAATCCGGGACCATCGGCGCCAAGCCGGAGGTGCTTCCCCACTCTATCGGGGACGGCGAGCTAGCCGAGCACGCCGACTCGGTCGTGCCGATACCCGAGATCTTCAGCTACTGGCTGCAGACCGGGCGCATAGACGTGGGCTTTCTGGGTGCCGCCCAAATCGACCGCTTCGCCAACATTAACACCACGGTCATCGGCGACTACGGATCTCCAAAGGTGCGCCTGCCCGGGGCCGGGGGAGCGCCCGAGATAGCCGCCTCGGCAAAGGAGGTGATCCTCATGCTACGCCACAGCAGGCGGGCGTTTGTCGAGGAGCTAGCCTTTGTGACGTCGGTCGGCTACCTCGACGGCAGCGACGCACGGTCAAAGCTGAGGTACCTGGGCGCGGGACCCACCGTCGTTATTACCGACCTCGGCATCTTGAGGCCCGATCCCCAGACGAAGGAGCTCACCTTGACTCAGCTACACCCTGGTGCGACCGCCGAAGAGGCGCGGGAAGCGACGGGCTGGGAGCTGCGCGTGGCGGATGAGGTAGGCGAGACCGACCCGCCGGACGAAAAGGAATTGCACACCTTGCGTGAGTTGCGCGAAAAGACTGAAGCGGCGAACAAAGAGACGCAGGTCTTGCGAGAGTTGCACGCGAGGATCGGAGCGGCGAGAAAAAGATAGCTCTCCGGGCGAGAGAGTACGTGGCAGGAGCCCGACGGAAAGGAACAACATAGGCTATGGTCTACAAAGGAGCGCGGGAGGCCTGGATCGTGGGTGCTGTGCGCAGCCCAATCGGCAAAAGGGGTGGTGCCTTGAGTACCGTGCGCCCCGACGACCTGGCCGCGCTGGTCCTCGGGAATCTCATGGAGAGGACCGGGGTTCCGACCGGAGAGGTAGAGGACGTCTACATGGGGTGTGGCAACCAAGCTGGGGAAGATAACCGCGACATAGCTCGCATGTCGCTGTTGTTGGCGGGCTTCCCGGAAGAGGTGGGTGGCGTCACCGTCAACCGTCTGTGCGGCTCGGGATTAGAGGCGGTGGCCCAGGCCGCCAGGACGGTGATGCTCGGGGAGGCCGACGTCTATGTGGGAGGGGGCGTGGAGTCCATGAGCCGTGCCCCGTGGGCTATGTCCAAGCCGGAGAGGCCCTTCCCGGCCGGACACATCACGATGCAGGACACCACTTTAGGTTGGCGCTTCGTAAACCCCAAGATGGAAGAGATGGGGCACACCGACTCCCTCGGCGAGACTGCCGAGAACCTGGCCGAGGAGCGCTACGCGGCGACCTCCGAGGACGAGCGGCCGGAGGGTCTCGCTGACCGCTACGACGTGTCCCGGGAGGCCCAAGATGAGTTTGCTTTGAGGAGCCACCAGAAAGCTGTTGGGGCAACCGACGAGAAGCGCTTTCGCGAGGAGATCGTTCCGGTACCGGTCAAGACCCGCAAGGATGAGACCGTGGTAGAGGCCGACGAGGGGCCCCGGAGCAACGCCTCGCTAGAGAGCCTCGCCAAGCTCCCCCCAGCCTTCAAAGAAGGAGGCACTGTAACGGCGGGCAACTCCAGTTCCCTGAACGACGGGGCCGCGGCGGTTCTGGTGGTGTCGGCTGAATACGCCCGGGCTCACGGCTTGGAGCCTATGGCCCGGGTGAAAAGCTTGGGGATAGCGGGGGTGCCGCCGCGCGTCATGGGAATAGGACCAGTGCCCGCCACGGGAAAGGCCTTGGGACGGGCAGGTGTCTCCCTCAAGGACATCGGCCTGATCGAGTTGAACGAGGCGTTTGCGGCGCAGTCGCTGGCGGTGCTCCACGAGTGGGGCGTGGAAGCGGACGACGGGAGGTTGAACCCGAACGGCGGGGCGATCGCGCTCGGCCACCCGATAGGGTGCTCGGGAGCCAGAATCCTCACGACGCTACTGCACGAGATGCGCCGTCGGGAAGACGTGGAGCTGGCGCTCGCCACCATGTGCATCGGGGTTGGTCAGGGAATCGCCATGGTCGTCGAGAGGGTTTGAACGAGAGGAGCACCACGTATGGCATGGCAACGGAGCAGTAGGGTCGCCGGGTATCGGCGCGACGATGCTGAGGCACACCCTCCTTACCTGCATCCTGACTACAAAGGTACTCGCTTGCGGGCGCCCGAGAGGCCGCTAACCATCCTGCCCCATACCCTCTCGGAGATAACCGGCCCCGTTTACGGCCCCGGGCAGATGGGTCCCCTGGACCACGACCTGACGCGGCAGCACGGGGGCGAGCCCCTGGGGGAGCGTATCATCGTGCACGGCAGGGTGACAGACGACGACGGGCGGCCCGTGCGCAACAGCCTGATCGAGATCTGGCAGGCTAACGCCGCCGGCCGCTACGTTCACCAGGGCGACCGGCATCCGGCGCCGCTTGATCCTAACTTTAGCGGGGCCGGACGCTGCATAACCGACGAGGAGGGGCACTACCGGTTCGTGACGGTAAAGCCCGGCGCCTACCCGTGGGGGAACCACCCCAACGCCTGGCGGCCGGCACACATCCACTTCTCGCTGTTCGGGCCGGCGTTCGCTACCCGGCTGGTCACCCAGATGTACTTTCCAGGAGACCCGCTCTTCGGCCAGGACCCCATCTTTCAGTCGGTACGCGACCCCCAAGCCCGGGAACGCCTGATCTCGTCCTTCGACCTCGACGCCACCGAGCCGGAGTGGGCGCTCGCGTACCGCTTCGACATCGTCCTTCGCGGACGCGAGGCTACGCCGATGAAAAGGACCCCCAAGTGACCCCCGATCCCGGATTGGGGCTCACACCCTCGCAGACCGTCGGCCCTTTTTTCCACTTCGCCCTAACCAAGGAGGACTGGTCGCGGCTAGTCCCGCTCGACCACCCGCAGGCCATCTGGATCGAGGGCACGGTGCGCGACGGGGCGGACGATCCCGTCCCCGACGCCATGGTGGAGGTCTGGCAGGCCAACGCCGCCGGCCGCTACGCCCATCCGGAAGACCGCCGGGAAGACCTGCCCCTCGACAAAGGCTTCACCGGCTTCGGCCGCTGCCCGACGGACGCTGAAGGACGCTACGAGTTCGTGACGGTCAAGCCGGGCCCGGTACCCGATCCGAACGGAGAACCGCAGGCGCCGCACATCGACGTCGCGGTCTTCGCCCGGGGGCTGCTCAGGCAACTCGTGACCCGCATCTACTTTCCCGACGAGGAAGAGGCCAACGCGGCCGACCCGATCCTCACCTCGATTGGAGACCGTGACCTGCGCAGAACGCTGGTGGCCCGCGGTTCTCCGGAGGGCCATCTGCACTTCGACATCAAGCTGCAGGGCGAAAACCAGACCGCGTTCTTCGAGGTTTGAGGTTTGCTCGGATGGTTATAGAGGACTTGTTCGGGCCGCTCTTTGTACCGGAGAAAATCCGGGGTTTGGTCGGGGGCCGGGCCTGGCTTCAGGCGATGCTCGACGCGGAAGGGGCACTGGCGATCGCCGGGGCGCGGGCTAGTCTCGTACCAGCGGAAGCTGCCGAGGCTATCGCCGCGTGCTGTGACGCGGACCGCTTCGACCCGGAGCAGATCGGCCGCGAGGGCCGCGCCGCGGGCAACCCTGTACCGCCGCTGGTAAGGGAGCTCACCGCCGCCGTTCCCCGCGGCGCGGGCCGCTACGTGCACAAAGGAGCCACGAGTCAGGACATAGTGGACACCGCCGCGATGCTGGTTGCGCGCAGAACGCTGGACCGGATCCTCGCCGAAACCGATGCCACCGCGGCCGCTTGCGCGCGGCTCGCGGATGACCACCGCCGCACGATCATGGCCGGTCGGACCCTGCTCCAGCAAGCCCTTCCGATTACCTTCGGGTTGAAGGCCGCAGGCTGGCTGGTAGCCATTATCGAGGCCCGCGGGCGGCTACTAGCCGTGCGCGAGTCAAGGCTGGCCGTTCAGCTCGGAGGGGCGTCCGGCACGCTCGCCTCGCTGGGCTCCTCCGGCCTGCAAGTCTTGCGAGAGTTCGCCCGAGAACTCAAGCTCGCGGAGCCCGTCGTCCCCTGGCACACGGCGCGGCTCAGAGTCGCCGAGTTGGGAGGCGCACTGGCGCTAAATGCGGGCGTGATGCACAAGCTGGCGCTCGACGTTTCACTGATGGCCCAGACGGAGGTCGCGGAGGTAGCTGAGCCTGCGGCCGGCGGCCGCGGTGGCTCGTCAACCCTGCCGCATAAGCGTAACCCCGTGGGCGCAACCCTCGCGACTGCGTGCGCACGGCGGGTGCCGCCGCTGGCCAACACGCTCCAGGACGCGATGGCCCAAGAGCACGAACGCGCTGCGGGCGCCTGGCATGCTGAGTGGCAGGCCCTCTCTGATGCGCTCGCGCTAACCGGTGGTGCCGTGGCGCACACGCGCGAGGTGGTGGAGGGTCTCAAGGTGTATCCCGGCGCGATGCGCCACAACCTCGAGGCCGGCGGAGGAGTGCTCCTCGCCGAGAACGTGGCAACGGTGCTCTCCGGGCGACTCGGCCGTCTGGGGGCGCACGAACTGGTGGAGGCCGCCTCCCGGCGGGCGCTGGATAGTGGTCGGCCGCTACGCGAGAAACTTTTGGAGGAACCCGGAGTGTGCGAACATCTGTCACCGGAGGAGATCGATGCCGCGCTCGATCCCGCGAGCTACCTGGGGTCGGCGGAAGAGTTCGTCGCTCGCGCGCTCGCCTTATATCGAGAGGAGATGCCCTCATGACCACCGGAACTATCGGCCCGCTGCACCACATGGTCGAGGGGCCCGACGACGCCCCCGTGCTCGTCATGTCGAACTCGTTGGGCACTACGCTAGGCATGTGGGACAGTCAAGCGTCCGTGCTGGGCCGACGCTTCCGCCTCCTGCGCTACGACCACCGTGGGCACGGAGGGTCTCCCGTACCACCCGCTCCGTACACTATAGACGATCTCGGCGGCGATCTTCTGGCGCTGCTGGACAACCTGGAGATCGAGCGCGTGTCCTTCTGCGGGCTTTCGATCGGCGGTATGGTCGGTATGTGGCTGGCCAGCGAGGTTCCCGAGCGCATAGAGCGCCTCGCGCTGTGCTGCACCTCGGCCCGGTTGGGTCCGCCCGGCCGCTGGGCTGACCGCGCGGAGACCGTGCGGAACGATGGCCTCGAAGCCATCGTTGATGCGGTAGTGGGGCGCTGGTTCACTGCGGAGTTTCGCGTGAATAATCCCGAGACTATCCAATGGGCCGAACGTATGCTGAAGAGCACCCCTGCCGAGGGCTACGCAGGCTGCTGCGAGGCGATCCGGGACATGGATCTAAGAAGCAGGCTCGGGGCTATCCGCGCCCCCACGCTCGTGGTGGCCGGGGCCGACGACGAAGCGATCACGTTAGAGCATGCCGAACTGATCTGCGACCTGATCCCTGTCTCGGATCTCGAGATCGTCCCAGAGGCTGCGCATCTCGCGAACGTAGAGCAGCCGGAAGCGGTCACGCGGGCGATCCTGAAACACCTCGGCCCGCTAGCCGAGGCCCGGAGAGGCCGATGAGCGACCAGTTCCACGACCACGGTATGCAGGTCCGCCGCGAGGTGCTAGGCCATGAACACGTCGATGCCGCCGTTGCGAACACGACCGAATTCACCGCTGACTTTCAAGACTTTATCACCCGGTATGCCTGGGACGAGATCTGGACGCGTCCCGGTCTGGATCGCAGAACGCGCAGCTGTATCACCCTCACCGCGTTGGTAGCGCTGGGCCATCTGCACGAGCTGGAAATGCACGTACACGCCGCGTTGCGCAACGGGCTAGAGCCCGACCAAATAAAGGAGGTGCTGCTACAAAGTGCCATCTACTGCGGGGTGCCGGCCGCCAACGCTGCCTTTGCCGTCGCCCAGAAAGTTCTCGTCGAACGAGGAGAGCTGCCTGCACCGGAGGCCGGACCGCGATCGTAGCCTCCGGTGTACCCGCTGCCCACCCAAAGCGGGCGCGCAACGAGGGTGGGGCCGACACGAACCGCGCTGTCCGGCTGATTGGGTGATCGAGGCTTGTGACAAACCCGTCCGGACACGGCGGGCAGAAAAGGAGGTATAGATCGGATGCGTACGCAAGTCGGGATCGTAGGAGGCGGACCAGCGGGATTGGTCCTCTCGCATTTGTTGGACCGGCAGGGCATCGAGTCGGTCGTGCTAGAGCTCCGTAGCCGCGACCGGCTGGAGTCGGAGGTACGGGCCGGCGTGCTCGAGCAGGCGACGGTTGACCTGCTCAACGAGTTGGGTGTCGGCCGCCGGATGGAGCGGGAGGGCGCTGTCCACCACGGTATCGAGCTGCGGTTCGACAGGAAGGGACACAGAATACCGCTGAGCGACCTTACCGCCGGCCGCGAGATAGTGTTGTACGGGCAGCACGAGGTGGTTAAGGATCTCGTTGAAGCGCGGCTCGCCGCGGGCGGCCCGATGATCTTCGAGGCCGCTGCAACCAGCATGCACGACCTGGATACCACGACACCGCGGATCCGTTTCCGCAGGGGGGCGTATCTTGACCTCGAGGCTGGGGGTATTCGCTTTCGCGAGGATGCAGAAGAAGAAGAAGAGCTAACCTGCGACTTCATCGCCGGCTGCGACGGCTTCTTCGGGGTGTCCCGGCCTTCCATACCTGAGCGCTTACGCACCGAATATGAACGGACCTATCCATACGGGTGGTTTGGAGTCTTGGTCGAGGCTCCTCCCTCTTCGGAGGAGTTGATCTACACGCTTCACGAGCGGGGCTTCGCCTTGATCAGCACCCGTTCGGCGGAAATCCAACGGATGTACTTCCAGTGCGATCCGAAAGACAGCACCGACAGATGGTCCGACGAGCAGATCTGGGAGGAGCTACAGGCGAGAACCGAGACCATAGACAGTACCTCGCTCAACGAGGGACCCATACTCGAGAAAACAATCGTTCCGATGCGCAGCTTCGTCTGCGACCCGATGCAGCACGGCCGGCTGTTTCTGGCCGGGGACGCTGCACACATCGTTACGCCGACCGGTGCAAAGGGCATGAACCTAGCTGTGCGCGACGTCCGAAACCTCGCCGAAGCGCTCGCAGCGTGGTACGAAACGGGCAAGACAAGCCTTCTGGATAGCTACTCGGACGTTTGTGTGCGGCGCGCTTGGAAGGCGCAGAGGTTCTCCTGGTGGATGACCTCCATGCTGCACCGTCACCCGGATGACGACGGCTTTCAGTACAACCTTCAGCTTGCCGAGCTAGGATATGTGACCAGTTCGGAGGCTGCGGCGACCTCGCTGGCGGAAAATTACGTCGGTCAGGCGTTCGAAGAGTAACTGAACGTCAAAGTGTCGTCGGTCTCCGTCTTGCAGGACAGCTCGTGTTCGTAGCTAGGCTTACCCCGGATGAGCGGACGATTTCCGCTTACGCCACCGCTGTCTCCTCCAGTATAGCCTGCTCATACTCCTGCGTGCTCAGATACCCGAGCGAGGAGTGCCGGCGCATTCTGTTTTAGAAGAGCTCAATGAACTCGAAGACCGAGGCCCGGGCCGCCTGGTGGTTGGGGTAGCGACTCACCCCAATCTCACTCTTGAGTGTAGAGACAAAGCTTTCGGAAATGGCGTTGTCCAGCGCCGATCCTACTTTACTTATCGAGGGCACAATTCCTTCTCCGGCGGGTGGTTGCGAAGGATCATGCCCGAACGTTGTTAGCGTCCGTTGCCAGGTTCCGTTGGTTTCGCGAGGAAGGCAAGAACGAGCTCGTTCACCCGACCGAGCTCCGCTTTCGAGGGGAGGTGGCGGCAGTTTTCGAGGGACTCGGCCACGGCGAGGTTGGGGAAGATCTCCCTCGCCCTCGGGAGAACCGCCTGGGCTGGGAAGAATACGTCCTCCCCGGAAGCGAACACCGCCACCGGCCCCTCGAAGCCTCCGATCTCTTCCTCGGTAGCCATTCGCGGGAGTCCTGTGTCCAGCCGAAGGTGCCTGTAAACAGCGCCGAGCTGCCGGACAGCGGGGCCGAAGGCGGGGTCGCGGGGCTCCGTGAGCAGGGGCCTCGCGGCGCGCAACAGGCGCTCCTGCGAGGGCCGGAGGCGATAAAGGAGCATGGGCACTACGACCTCGACGAGCATCCGCGAGACCGAGCCGGCGGCTATGGCTGAGGGACAAACGAGCGCCGCCCCCGAGACGCGCTCGGGGGCGAGACCCATGGCCCTTATGGCGAGACCCGCCCCGTAGGAGAGGCCAACGAGGGGCACGGGTTCACGCAGGCCGAGGCCGTCGAGGACGTCCTCCACCCAGAAGGCGTGGCCGTCCCCTTCGGGCGAGGGCCGGACCTGCGCACTCCGTCCCGGTTGGCCGATAACGTCGGGCGCGTAGAGGCGGTGGCGCTCCGCCAGCGGCAGAAACCACGAAAGGCAGGTGGGGTTCAAGAAGTTGCCGCCCGGGAAAAACACCGCTGGCGGGGCATCCTCGGGGCCAAGCGCGAGGACGTGCGTCTTACCGAGGCGCGTTGGGACGGTGAGGCTCTCGTAGCCGGGACCCAGCCCGGCCACCGCCTCGTCGTAGAGCGCCCGGATCTCGGCCTCGCCCTCGGGTGTTTTGTAGATAGATCTCGCCGTAGAGCACCTCCCGCGAGGGCAGCCGACGCGTTCCGTTAGTGTCGCAGGCCCCCTCGGCTATGTCCATCCTCGGCGAGGGGCAACGCCGGCAGTTCCCTCGCCACCCGAGATTCACTCTTCCGACAACGTGGGTTCCGCTGTGGGGCGCGCACTTTACGGCCAGGTTTGTTCTGGAGGCTGGTATACCGCGCCTCCTGTGACCCGGTACGAGGGTCTCGATTCGGCTTCTACCGTTGCCCTCGTGAACGGTGACCTGGGTCACGCCCCGAACATGACCGGAGCACGATGACTCTCCGCCGGAACGGCGGTAGAGTACCGGGTATGGCGGCCGGTAAGGTAAGGGAGCTGCTCAGAAACCGGGAGAGCGAACCGAAGCAGGTCGAAGAGCGCCGCCTGGACCGCTTCTTCGACCTCCTCTTCTGGACCTACCTGGCCGGGGCCTACCTGTGGCACGTATACCGGGCCGGGACGGTGCAGGGGGATCCCACCACCGTCCTCGCCTTCCTGGCTCTGGGGCTCGTCTGGCCGTTCCTGCCCTGGGACCCGCCCGCCGACCGGCGGCGGCTGCTCGCCGTGCCGGCGTTCCTGGCGGCGGCCCTCGCAGTCGCCTTCCTGGACGGCGGGGGGATCTCGTTCGGCTTCCTGGGCATAGTGGTGGCCAACGCGGTCTTCCTCTTCGGCTTCCGGTGGGCGGTGGTGTACCTGGTGGGCATCGTCGGGCTGCTCTTCGTGACCGCCCTGCTCGTGATACCGGAGATGAGCTCTCTCGAAGCCCTGATGCAGAGCCTGCTCGTGCTGCCCTCTCTGGCGTTCGTTATCGGGATCTGCATGATCGCCGTGCTCGCGGAACGGCGCAAGGAGCGCACCCAGGAGCTGCTCTCCGAGCTGGAGGCGGCCCACGCCGAGCTGCGCCGCTACGCCGACCGGGTGCGCGACCTCACCATCTCCGAGGAGCGCAACCGGATGGCGCGCGAGATCCACGACACCCTCGGGCACTACCTGACCGTCGTCAACGTCCAGCTCGAAGCGGCCGGCAAACTCATCGACCACGAGCCGGACCACGCCCGCCAGGAGGTCCTGAAGGCGAAGGAGCTCTCCTCCCAGGCACTCCAGGAGGTCCGGCGTTCGGTGCGCGCCCTGGAGCCCGCCGCGATGGAGGAACAACGGGGCACAGAGGCCCTGGAGCGCCTCGTGCGCGAGTTCGAAGCCTCCGGCATGCGGGTCTCCTTCAAGGTCCGCGGCGAGGAGCGGGAACTGTCGTCCGAAGCTATCCTCACGCTCTACCGAGCGCTCCAGGAAGCCCTGACCAACGTGCTCCGGCACTCCGGGGCGGACCGGGTCCGCGCCACGCTCGCCTTCGGCAACCCGAGCGTCCGGCTGACCGTCACCGACGACGGCCGGGGCGCGCCGGAGGGAGCGGGCGGGCGCGGCTTCGGGCTGCGGGGCCTGCGCGAACGGGCCGCCGCCCTGGACGGCTCGCTGCAGGCGGGCAATGCCCCCGGCGGGGGTTTCGTGCTGGAGCTGGAGCTGCTCCCCACCATAGACCCCGACGTGGTGCTGGTGGACGTGCGGATGCCCCGGATGAACGGCGTGGAGCT
>SIRX01000097.1 GCA_004563715.1 Actinomycetota bacterium
CTCTCCGGCCTGCAGACCAGGACAGGCCGGGAGGCTGCGAGACGTTTGCTCCCCAAGACTAATTGAGGTCTCAATCCCGTTTCCGGTATCTGTCTCATTCTCACCGTTTGTGGTGTGGAGGCCGTGGAGGCTTTCCAAGCCAGTCTTAATCCCGTTTCCGGTATCTGTCTCATTCTCACAGTGGTTATCCCAAACTGCGTATGAATTTCAGCCGTGGGATGTCTTAATCCCGTTTCCGGTATCTGTCTCATTCTCACGGGGCCGAGAGGCCGACGACGATGAGTGAGCGTCGCTACAAGGCGTCTTAATCCCGTTTCCGGTATCTGTCTCATTCTCACAGCTCTATCAGGCCGTCGAAGCGCGCCCGCGTGTTCTCGTCTTAATCCCGTTTCCGGTATCTGTCTCATTCTCACAGGGTAGCGCATAACGCGCGTTCGCGGGCGGGTTCCGGGGTGTAGCAAGGGCGATACAAAGATCTCGGCGGCGTCCGGGGGCTGGCGGAGGGGCCCGAGCGGGGCGTTGATCGGCGGTTTCCGGCCTTTCTATGGGGAATGCGGGGGAAGGGTGGTCGGCTCATATAATGTAGTAGTCCGGGTCGAGGCTCAGGGTTCCTTCGCCGAGGATGCGGACGTCGGTGATGCAAGCGGCGCACAGGCGGTAGAGGCGGACGGTATCTTCTTCCGGCGAGATCATCTTCTCCACACGCGCCATCATCGCGCCGGCCTCTTTGGGGGTGAGGTCGAACTCGAAGACGCTGCGCTGAACGGCGGTCCCGTAGTCCTTGAGGGCGCGGTGGAGCCGGTTGCGGCGGCGGTCGTTGACGATGTCGTAGACGAGCACGTATATCATCACTTCAGCAGGACGGGCTCGTAGCCGTTACGGGGATCTTTGATGTAGTTTACTACCTGCCGCGCCTGGGCGTGGACGGCCCCACGGTAGGTCATTTCGCGGGAGAGGTGCGTGATCCGGGTGAGCATCCGCTGCTCGTAGAGGGCGAGGAACCGTTTGCGGGCGTCGTCGTTCAGCAGGGCTATGGGCTTCCCCGCTTCCTCCCCCAGCTCGAAGTCCTCGGGACGGACGCGCCGCCGGTTCAGCGTGCCGAGCACCAGGGTGTCCACGATAACGGGCCTGAGCTCCTCCATGATGTCCAGGGCGAGCGAGGGGCGCCCGTAGGTGTCGGCGTGGAAGAAGCCGATGTACGGGTCGAAGCCGACGGCGGCCGCGGCGGAGAACGCCTCATAGGTGAGCAGGGTGTAGCCGAGGCTGAGCAGCGAGTTCACGGGGTCGGGGGGCGGGCGGCGCTTGCGGCCGGGGAACTCCATGCCCTCCAGCAGCTCGCCGAAGGCCCCGAAGTAGGCGCGGGCGGCGAGGCCCTCCATGCCGCGCAGGGCTTCGAGGCTCGCCGTCTTCCCAGCCCGCTCGATGAAGGCCGAGACCTCCTTCGCCGCCGCCGACGCTTTGCCGCCGGGCCTGCGGTGCAGGACGCGCCGCTGGTTGGCGAGCTTGGCGAGGACGAGCCGGCGGGAGAGGTCCAGGCGCGTCCGCGGGTCGTCCGTGGCGCGGAGCTGGGCGCGGCGCAGCATCGGGTTCTTCGACTCGCTGGAGATCAAACGCCCGTAGTACCGGCCCCGGCTGCTCAGGAATGCCACCTCCTTCCCCTCCCGGAGCAGGTAGGCGATGGCGGGGGTGGTGAGGCTCACGTTCCCGAACACGAAGACCCGCAACACCTTGGCGGCGGGCAGGTCGGTGAGCGCTTCGCCGTCCTTCTCCACCACCAGCCGCTCGCCGCGGCGGGAGAGCGTCGCGCCCTGCTCCGTCAGGTAGAGCGTCCGCGCCACGGCAGAGCGGGCTCCGTCACGCCGAGCCCCATAGTCGTCTTCTGTCCCGTGCCGCAGTAGCCGGCGTAGGCCGCCAGCATCGCGGCCACCCGCGCCTCCACGGATTCCGGGCGCAGCACCCGGTACTCGCACTCCCCCACGCTCCCCGCCAGCGTCGCGCCGCCCACCTTCGCCACCCGGCTCCGCAGCCGGAAGCGCGCCGGCACTATAAACTCCTCCGCCCACTCCCCGAAGCTCCCCACCTGGACATCCGAGAAGGCGTTCCAGCGGTTCGCCCAGCTCTGCCACAGCAGGCGCGGCAGCGGAAACGGCATGTTCGCCTTCCCGACCCGGAACGTCGCCGGGGAGAGGAAGCGCAACGAGATACGCCCGTACTCCCCCTCCTCCGGCACGAACCGTTCGTAAAGCTCCTCGTAGCCCGTCCGCTCAACGACGGACTCCAGCACCCGCACCCTCGCAGGCCCGATCCCGAACTCCGCGCCCGCCCCGAACACCTCCGGCAGCGCCGCCGAGACCGGCTCCGAGAGCCCCGCGCAGCGGAAGGTGGGGTGCGCCCCCTCCCGGTAGACGCCGGAGAGGGCGAAGAGGCGCGGCTCCAGCGTGTGGGCCAGGTCCGCCGTCTCCGGGTAGAGATCGCGCAGCCGGTCGAAGAGGACCCCGTGCAGCAGTTGGCCCGGCCAGCGCGGCGGCTCCTCCTTCGAGAGAAAACCCAGCGTGCAGGTGACGGAGCAGATCCCGCTCAAAACCTCAGCCTCTCCGCAAGCTCCAGGAACGGGTTCGTAGAGAGGTCGCGGCCCAGCGCCTCGCCCACGCCTTTGCGGAGGTCTTCGATCAGGGTGTCCGAACCGTAACCCTCTTCTCCGGTAAGCCGCTTCTCCGAGACACCTTCGAAGCCGTGGGCCAGGATCGTCTTGTTGCGGAGGTTGGCGAGCTTCTCGATGCTCTTCGCCGCCTCCACGGCTTTGGATGCTTCCTCGCGTTTTTGGTCTGGCAGGCCGGACTTCGGCTCCGCCAGGTACTCGACCACCGCCATCAGGCCGATGCGGTTGATGTCGCGCTTCAGCTCGAGCCTGTTCCCGCCTTCGGTGCGGTAGCTCTCCAGGAACTTTCGCAGGCCCGGCACCTCGCCTATCGCTTCTGCCTGGTCGGGGAGCAGTTTCCTGCGTTCGCCGGTCCGTAGCGCCGTATTCTCCTCGACAATCCAGGTCAGCAACGCCTCTTGCAGACGGAAAACCCGGCCCAGCACGTCCACGAACTCACCGCCACAATATTTGACCTCCAGGTTGTAGAAAAGCTCCTCTATCAGGAGCGCCGGGTCCGAACCTCCTTGCTCAAGCCTTTGAGCCGCGCGAGCCTGGTTCTCCAGATAGCGTCTCGTACCATCCTCAGCCGCCTTGATCGCCTCCCGACAATGCCTCTCCGCCCGGTAGAAGTCAAACGCCAGCCGGTGTTCGGCGTAACGGAACGCGGCAGCCCTGTAGCCGCTCCGGGCGGTGTTTTCGAGGATCTCGGCCGCAGCCCGGAACTGGAGGGCTCCCAGCGCCTCGTTTACGCGGCGTTCCGTCGCGGCCCGGACTATCTCCTCCCCGACCCGCATGTCGTAGGCTTCGCCCTCTGGCGAGACGTAGATCTGCACGCAGTTCTCCCCGAAGTGCTGGACGGCGTGGAGGAGCAACATCGCGTTCATCGCCGGGGTGCCACCCGAGGTCAGCACGAAGCACAGCCAGCCTCGCGGGTCCCGGATGCACTCGTTCCCGGCGAAGAACTCCCGGTAGAAGCTGTACATGTCGTCGTAGCGGGCGGGAGATTCCCGTATGGGAGCCAGCCGGATCTGCTTTTTGGCGGCCAGCCACAGGCCGTCTCCACTCTGGAACTCCCGGATGAGCTTGCGCTGCATGACCTTCGCAAACCCCACGGTATCGTTGCCGCAGTACCGCGGGTCGTCCTGGTCTGTATAAAAGAGCGCCACGGTTGGGCGCTCCGCGTCCTCGCCGGAGATCTCCGCTCTCCAGTCGGCGGCGGAACTTATGTACTTCAGCGCGGGGGAGACTATGGGAAGCTCTATCTGCGCAGCCGCTTCGTCGAACCGGGCCAGAAGTTCCGCTCCTTTCTCGCGGGCGGGACGAAGCTCCTCTCCCCCATGCAGTACGTCCCGGTTCCCCACGTTCGCCAGTATCAACACCTTGCGGCTCATCCCATGACCTCCAGGCTCGCCCAACCCATCGGCCAGCGCGGGTCGCGACCCTCCCCGACCAGCTTGCGCGACTTGGGGCCTTCCTTCGGCGTCGCGTGCGGATGGTGCTTGCGGCTTATGAGGTTCAAGACCTTGCCCACGTTCTCTTCGTTCAGGCGCATATCTACCGTGGTGCTCATCAGCCCGCTGCCCCACCCGAGCCGGAACCCCGGAGCCGCGCCAGAGTAGAACTTGCGGACCTCCGCGAGCCGCATCTCGCGCCCGTCCCGGACCGCCTCATTCTTGCCCGCAGGCTGCGGTTCCCTCCGCCTCTGCGGTTCGCCTGACATAGGGTCCGGGGTGTCGAAGAGGTCGTACCGGCGGCGGTACTCAGCCCCCAACATACTGCGCTGCTTGCCCCTGCGCGAGAGGGAGTCGGGATCTATGCCTTTCTCGCTTTGCAGCCACTCTTCAAAAGGAGGCGGCCCGGCAGATTGCGGGACGGTCTCTTCGCCGTCCTGCTCCGCGCCGACACCGTAATAGCGCTGCTCGAACTCCCATACCGCCGTGTAGAAACCCTGGACGAGCCTCAGTAGAGACTCCTCGTCGGTAAAAGGCAGCTCCGCGCCTTGCTCGAAGTCGCGCAGGATCTTGCAGTCCACTTTGAGATCGAAGTCGGCCCAGGAGCCCGGCGTCAGGCACTCGACGTAGATGGTGTCGCTCGCACCGAGGGAAGCGGTACGGTTGCCGCGCTCCTCTGTGTAAGACTGGATGAGGATCTTCTCGACCCGGCTCTCAAGCTCTCCGTAGGCGTCGGCTACCTTCAAGGCCCGCATGAGGTCCTTGTGAGCCGCCGTGTCACCCCGGTGCGGTAGCCTGTAACTCTGGAGCACCTCACGATCCAGGTCTCGGGCGAGCCCGGACTTGCTCAACCGCCGGTTCCTCTGCCGACTCTCTTTTTCTTTGCGAGCCAGATACCCATTGGCCCGGTCCTCGTCCACCAGCGCCCACATGACGGCGGCCCGGATCGCGCCCTTTATCGCCGTGCCGGGGATAAAGAGCCGGCCCCGGGCATCCCGGGCGTGAGGAAGGAACTCGTTTTTGACCCCGGCGGCGTCCGGCGCGGAGTAGCGGGAGACCTCACCGATAGACCGGGCGTCAAGCAAGTTCTGACCGCGCAAGAAGCTCGTGAGGTCCGCGCCTTGCCCTTTCGTCAAGACCTCCGCGTTCCAGTCGTCGAGCGTGCGTTCGCTCCTGGACAACAGAAGACTGCCCAGCTTGCGGGGGCTGACGGCGTGGACCTTGCCCCCGTGCCGGACGAACTCCAGCTTGTTTACCTGCTGCTCGCGGCCTCCTACCCGGAGCGGGGCCGCCACGTTCATCCTCACCTGCATTACGAAGCCCCCAGGTACATCCCGAAGCCGTAGCGGTATACCGGATGTCCCGGACCGTCCTGCGGCGTTACGTCCAGGAGCCGTCCCCGCACCTTCTCCTTGAAGGCGGAACCCTCGGCGAAGAACCAGGCGCTGCGGCGCTTGCGCTGGAGTCCGGTCGGGCTCTGCATCCAGCCCCGGCTCTCGACCAGCGTGTAGCGTTCCACCTTCTCCGCCGCTCCGTCCGGCGTGGGAGAGACCCTTGAGAGGGCTATGTAGGGTGATCCTCCGTCAAGCAGCCGCGTCAGCGCCTCCGGCGGCTCCGCGAACTCCGGCTCGAAGAAGCCGCAGCCCATCGTTCGCTCCCCACCGAGGCCCGTGTCGCCGAGGAGGTGAAAGGTCTGCCGCAGGGCGGGCTCCAGGGTCCCGTCCTTCACGTCCAGCAGGGTCCAGAGGCCGCCGTTCTCGGGGAAGGCCGCCCGGCGGACGTAGTAGATCGCGGAGTTGCTGGACTCCCGGTCGAGCGCGACGCGGGGGAGCAGCTCCTTGCGGGGAAGCCTGTCGCGGTTCGCCTGGATGTCCGCGGGAGCCTCGCCGCGCAGCAGGCGCGCCAAGTCTTCCAGGGAGACCCAGGACGTGTCCTTGAGGAGCTTGCGGTCGCCGCGCTCCGTCTCTTCGGTCTGTTCTCCCGGCGCGAGGCGCGGCCGGGGGAGAAAGAGGGTGTCGCCGCAGTACGGGAAGGCCGAGGAGATCAGGAACGGCGGCCGCTGGTCTTCCGAGTCGAACCTCCCCAAAAGCTCTTCGAGGGCCTCCACCCCGAAGGCTCCCAGATAGGCGTGACACAGCGCGGAGAACAGCGTGTCGGAGGGCGCGTGGTCGTAGGTGTCCTCCTCGCCCAACGTCGAAGAGCCGATGTGCAGCGGCGCCCGGAGGCGCAGCCTGACCAGCAGCCTCACGACCGGGCGGCCCCGGAAGCCGTGGCGAGGTCCGTCACCGAACCCAGGCTCTCGAACTCGAACTCCTCGCCGGTCCCGTACTTCTCGACCGGACGGCGGGAGCAGCGGACCTTCTCGAAAGCCACCCGCCCGTAGCCGCGGGAGCCGTGACCGCCCAGGGCGTCTTCCTCCAGCAGGCACAGGGCGCGGGAGAGGTTTCGCAGGTCCTCGTCCGCCTTGTCAACGTCCTCGCGGTCGTCGTAGATCAGGCGCAGGTTGAAGGCCGAGCCTGCCGGGACCCGCTCTATCTGCCGGGGCATGGCGGCGGAGGTTACGCGGTCGAGGGTATTCTCGAACTTCCACTCCGTGTACATCAGGCCCGTGTCCACGAGCTTCAACTCCTCGAAGGAGCCGTCGGTAAGCAGCAGGTCCGCCACGGCGAGCCGCGCGGGATGGTTCTTGCCGCCGTTGCGTCCAGTAGAACCGAAGAGGCGGCACACGGGGCATTCGAGGGCGTCGGTGCGGTCGTCGCACTCGTGGCGGTGGGTGCCCGAGCCGCCGGGGCGGTTCGGAGGCAGTCCCTCCGCGGCTTCCAGCAAGCTGCGGAGCTTGCCCTTGAGGCTGCTACCTGGGATATACGGTTTGTTGGAGATCGGGTCGCGGACCACGGGCGAGTCAACGCTCCCTATCTGCATCCCGGCCGCCGCCGAGCCCACGTGCAGGCCCGTCAAGACGACCAGTTCCCCCTCGACAACGACTTTGGCGCGTAACTTGGTCATATATCCTCCTACTGGTTGCTTCCGCCGTGATAGCGGTGGTAGGCGACTACAGCCTCGGTAAACTTCACGAACCTGTTGAAGTCTTCTCTGGAATGCACCTTGTCGACGGCAGTCGAGAAGAGCCTCGCAAAGCTCTTGAGTTTGTTTTCTCGTCCCGCAGCATAGGCAAGCTGCACCTTTAGAAAAACTACCCGCGACTGGTCAAAGGTATCCCGGTCCATGCGGCTTTCGGCCTCGATCCTGTTTACCTCATCCAGGAAGTTACGTATCTGACTGGTGGTTACCCCCCCGTTTCCGAGCTCTCTTCCGATGCCATCGGCCTGCGCCACCAGGTCTACCGCGTCCCAATTACCTAAGGAGTTCAGTGTCCCAACGTGCGCGACGGTCTCCTGGATAGCCCCGCCGCCCCGATCTCCACTGGGTCTTCCTCTACCTCTGTTCCATCCTCCGCCCATCTATTCCTCCTTTCTCTCGGCCAGGTCCAGCCAGTAAGCCGCCGGCCGCAGGCGCTTCTTCACGGTCTCCACCTTCAGCAACTCCCTCTTTAACTCCTGCCATCTCCGATCGTCCTTCAGCTTTCCGCTCTCCTCCATCCGCGCCAGCGCGTAGGCGAGTCGCGGCAGCGAGAGATGGCCCTCCTGCTCGTATACGTCTACCACGTCTATCAGGAGCCGCGTAAAGCCCCGTGGGAACGGAAGCTCTCCGTTTTTGCGGAACCCGTTGATGCGCTGGAGAAGCGGCACGACTCCACCCTCCACCTCTTCCCAGAAAAGCGCCTCGGGCACGCTGTTGGCTACTGTGCGGACGTCGGAGCCCCGGTAGAACAACACGGCGCTGTCCTTCTTGCGCCCGTCCTCTTCGTGGCTCTTGGCGATCTGTTCCGCCGCGCCCGCCTGCTCGGCCATCAGGTAGAGGGGTTCCCCGGACATATGGATCGAGATTCCTCCGGAGAGCGTCACAGCCGGGTTCTCGCAGACGAACTCTTTGAAGGCCCGGCGCACGTCTACGGCCAGCTCCAGCACGTCGCTCCAGGCCCCCACGATAAACAGGTCGTCCCCGCCGGAGTAGACCACCGTCGCCGCCCGTTCCCGACCCCCGCCGAACATCCGCAGGCTGTTCTCGTAGTCGCCCGCGCAAATTCCGGGCACGACCACCTTGAAGAAGGTCGTGAACGCCCGGCTCAGCGCGGCGTAGCGGTCGAAGGTGCGCATCTCCTCCGGCAGACCGCAGCGGAAGATCTCGCCGAGGTCGTCAACGTCCATCCGTAAGACTGCCAGCCGGGGAGCGCCGGCGGCTCTCCTGGAGAGCTTGTCGAAGTCCATGATCCAATTCTCCCGCTCGTCGTCCCGCATCGCGTACCGCGCGGCGGGCAGAGGGACAGCCCCCCGAAGGCAAGCCTCGTCTCCCACGCCGTCCAGGGCGTATACGGCTCCCCGGCTGCTCTCCGAGAGCCTATAGCCGGTCTCTCCGATACGAAAGTCGTCTCCACCTTCTACGAGGTAGCGTCCGCCCACGAGCTTTCGGGAGGCATCGGCGAGCATGTGGCAGGTTCCGCAGAGTTTGATAGCTTCCTCGCCGGTCTCACCAGCGACAGCGTAACCTCTGGGGTCGTACTCTCCAACGGCCACGTCATCCCGGGTGCAGACGCTACAGCTTTCGGTCTCCGGCTCCGGCTGATCGGCGAAGAGCCGGTGCAGATCTCCCCTGTGCCGGTGTGCTTTCTGTTCGGAGAGAGCCTTGCCCAGCTCTCTCAAAGTGTCACCGAGCCCGTCGCCGACGATCCCCGAGGCGACGCAGGATTGTACCGCCAGCGTCAGGTAGAGGTCACGGCCGATGCTCTCTGCGAGGACGCCGTTAATTTTTCTGCCTACTGCTCGGACAGCCTCTCTCGACCACTCGGTATTGGGCAAAAGTAGCTGGAAGCCTCCGCCGCCCACGTAGATCACGTTCGTCCGCGGCACACCGGAACGGCGCAGGATCTCCGCTACCGCATGCTCGGCTACGAGTTCGAGGTAGAAAGAACGCGCCCGGAGCATCCGCAGGGCGCCTTTCGAGGTGATCGTATAGATAAATTTCTGCACCCCGGAGATATCTCCCCGGACAAAGAGGTAGCGCGGCGGCTGACGGTCTTCGACCTCGCGCAGGGTCGGCTCCGCTCCCGTCTCGTTTAGATGTCCCGCTATACACACCGCGATGGCGGCCGTAACCCGCGAGTGGTCAAAGAGCGAGATATCCCCAGTATCCGCCCGGACGGTAGTCGAGCGCACGTAAGAGCCGTAACGCTCCAGCAGGTTCAGGACCGAGACCACATTTTGTGGATTACCCAGCCTCTCGAAGCCTTCCACCAGCCCCTCCTTGAGCTGCCGGTAGTCGCCGGACACCCCTTCCGCTCTGTCCGAGCGCCGAGGCAGGTAAGAGCTCACTTCGTCCTTGCCGTACTCGGCTAGTGGATAAGCCCTGCGTCCGGCGACTCCAGCTTCACCCCGGCGATGAACAAAGTTGAAGATCGAGACCAGAGGCGCTGAAGCGTCAAAGCCTCGTCCTCCATTCTCCTCGCGTCGGAAGGAGGAAGCCACGTTGTCCGCAGCGTAGACTACCCGAGTGCTCGGAAAAGCGGCTTCCGAGACCGTCTGTCCCTCTTTACCCCGTCCATGATGCCTCAAAGCCGCCTCGCAGACAGCCTCGGTGTACCCGAGTTCTCTGAGAAAGGTCCGGCCAAACTCAGCGTGCGTGGCCGCCCGGGGTACGCCGCTTCCTCGCTGCAAGATTTTGCCTACGTCGTGCAGTAGTGCGGCCAGAGCAACTTCCCTCAACTCGAACAAACCCTATTCCCTCCCCACATGTTGCCGCAGACTACTTCATGTATCCGTATTCACAATATTATGCAACAGAAAGCAAAAG
Organism: Actinomycetota bacterium; assembly: GCA_004563715.1. Lineage (GTDB taxonomy): Bacteria > Actinomycetota > Rubrobacteria > Rubrobacterales > Rubrobacteraceae > SIRX01. Next base: position 10,000 of record SIRX01000097.1, read on the forward strand.
AGTTACAGGACAAGCACGATCATTCAACACAGGCGACTTGATGCTCCCTTCGGTTGTCAGCTTGGGCTCTCGGAGGACTTCGACCCTTCTTCCGACTCTCCTTCTGGCATCCGG
>SIRX01000098.1 GCA_004563715.1 Actinomycetota bacterium
CGGACGTGGTGCCCGCGCTCATAAACGAGGCGCAGACGGAGCTCTTCCGCGAGAACCTGCGCCGGTACCTGGCGGGAGAGGACCTGGTCAACGTGCTCGACAAACGGCTGCTGTACTAGGGTCGGCCGGGTTTGCCAAAGCCCGGGGGATGGTATATTTTCCCCTGGGCATCATGGATCTCAGCGAGACATCGAGTACCGGCGCGTCCCTCGCGGAGGGGCGCGGTTGCAGAGCCTGGTTCGGGGGGAATTTCTGAGCGGTTTTTTTCTGGATAGCTTCCAGTTGATGGTCGCGTTCTTCCTGGTGATCTTGAATGGTCTGTTCGTGGCCTCGGAGTTCGCCTTCGTGAGGATTCGGGCCACGCAGGTAGACCGCCTCGTGGAAGAGGGCCGGGCTTCATCCAGAATGGTCAAAGAAGCGACCAGCAGGCTGGACGCGTACCTCGCCGTGTGCCAGCTGGGGATCACGATCTCATCCCTGGGTCTGGGGTGGATCGGCGAGCCGGCCTTCCATCACCTGCTCGAGCCTGTGTTCCGGCAGCTCGACCTGCCGGATACTACGGCGAGCCTCGTAGCCTTCGTCGTGGCGTTCGGCACCATATCTTTCCTGCACGTGGTCTTCGGGGAGCTGGCGCCCAAGACGATAGCGATCCAGACCCCCGAGAGCACCTCCCTCTTCGTGGCCCCGTTCATGAAGTTCTTCTACTACCTGTTGCTGCCCGGCACCATCGTGTTCAACGGGACCGCCAACGCCTTCACCCGGATGCTCGGCTACCCGCCGGCCTCCGACACCGACCAGACCCACACGGAGGAGGAGCTACGGACGCTCATCGCCCAGTCCACGCGCCACGGCATCCTCGAAGAGGACGAAGAGCACATGCTGGAAGGCATCTTCGACCTGGAAGACACGAGCGTGCGGGAGATCATGGTCCCCCGCCCCGATGTGGTGGCGCTCCCGGCGAACATCACGCTGCGGGACCTCGTCTCGGTGGCGTCGGCCGGCCACTACACCCGCTATCCGGTCTATGACACCGACGCACCCGACCGGGTGCTCGGGGCGGTGCACGTCAAGGACGTGCTGCGCGCCGTCGAGGCCGAGGGCCGCATCGAGGCGGACGTTACGGCCCGGGACCTCATGCGCGAGGTGCTCATCGTCCCCGAGAACCGGCGCATAGACGACATCCTGGCCGACTTTCAGCGCCAGGAGATCCAAATGGCCATAGTGATCGACGAGTGGGGCTCTTTCGAGGGGCTTATAACCATCGAGGACATTATCGAGGAGATCGTCGGCGAGATCCGGGACGAGTTCGACGAGGAGGAGCCGTCCGTCCGCAAGCTGGGCGACGGGACCTACGCTGTGGACGGCCGCATCCCGATTCAGGTCGTAAACGACGCCCTGGACACCGACTTTGCCAGCGAGGACTTCGACACTATAGGCGGCTTTGTGCTCGGCCACCTGGGCCGGCCGCCGGAGGTCGGGGACGAGGTCCGGGCCAACGGCCATGTCCTCCGCGTGGACGACATCGACGGCCCCCGCGTCGCCCAGGTCGTCGTGCGCCAGACCGGGGACGAAGACGCAGGTTCAAAAGACGCCCCCGACAGCCACGGAGGGTAGGCGTACCCGCCTTACCCGGGACGCCGCCGGCGCAGGTTTTCTCTACACCTGCTGCTGCGCAAAAGAGATGTAGATAAACACCACCACGGCGGTCAGCACGATCACCAGTATCAGAAGCTCTCTCATCCAACCTCCCTTTCTCTGATTTCTTCCCGTTCTTGCAGGGCGTGGAGCCGGGCGTAGAGGCCGCCGGTAGCCATAAGCTCCTCGTGCGTCCCGCTCTCGGCGACACGTCCTTCGTCCAGGACCAGGATGCGGTCCACGTCCCGGACGAGCCGCAGCTCGTGGGCGATGACGAAGGTGGTGCGCCCTCCGGTCAGGGCTCGCCAGCTCTCCTCCACGGCGGCGGCCGCCTCGGCGTCGAGGCCGGCCTGAGGCTCGTCCAGGATCAATACCGGGCTCTCCCGCAGCATAGCCCGGGCGATGGAGATCCTCTGCCGCTGCCCGCCGGAGAGGCTCTCGCCCCGCTCGGAGAGCACCGTCTCGTAGCCCTCCGGCAGCTCCCGGATAAACCCGTCCGCCCCGGCCAGCTCTGCCGCCCGCTCGACCTCGGCCCGGCCCGCGTCCGGCCGGCCGTAGGCGATGTTCTCGGCCACCGTCGCCCGGAAGAGCAACGGCTCCTGCGGCACGAACGTGACCTGGTCCCGGAGGGACTTGAGCGTAAAGTCCCTTATGTCCCGTCCGTCCACGAGCACGCGTCCGCGCCGCGGGTCGTAGAGGCGGGCGAGGAGGCTCGTAACGGTGGTCTTCCCGGCGCCGCTCACGCCTACGAGGGCGACCCGGTCCCCGGCCGGAACCTCGAAGCTCAAGCCCCGCAGCACGTCCCCGGCATCCTCCTCGTAAGCAAAGTGGACGTCGTCGAAGACGACCCGGCCCTCGAAGAGGGGCGCGGGAACGGCATCGGGCGACTCCTTCACGCTCGGCTCGGCCTCCAGCAGCTCGATAATCCGCTCGCCGGAGACGAGCGACTTGCCGATCTGGTTCGCCTGCCGGCTGAGGGCCCACAGCGGGGAGAGAAACAGCCCCAGGTAGGCGACGAAGACCGTGAGCTGGCCGATGGTCAGCGTGCCCGCGAGCACCTGCCGGGCCCCGAAAAAAACCACGAGCGCGGTGCCGATACCGCCGACGACCCCGAGCACGGTGCTGAACTTGGCCTCGATCAGGGACGAGTCCACGCTGGCGTTGAGCGAGTCCTCGCTTTCGCGCCGGAAGCGCTCCATCTCGTCGTCCTCCCGGCTAAATAGCTTGACCGCCCGGATGCCGGTTATGGACTCCTGCACGACGGAGGTTATGGCCCCCTCCTTGGTCCGCACCACCCGCATCCGCTCGATAAGCGCCTGCCGGTAGCGGGCCACCGCGAGGAACAGGAACGGCACCGTGACGAGCGCGAGCAGCGTGAGCTGCCAGTTGAGCCAGAACATCACGACGAGCATCCCGAGCAGTATGAGGATGGAGGAGAGGACCTCCACCACGGAGTCCACCAGCAGGGTCCGAACCTCTTTCACGTCGCTGGTCACCCGGGTTATGGTGTCACCGGTGCGCCGCCCGCCGTGGTAGTCGAGCCCGAGCTCGTGCACCTTGGCGTAGAGCGCCCGGCGCATGTCGAAGACCGTCTGTTGTCCCAACTTCTGCAGCAGATAACGCCGGAAAGCCGCCACCGACCGGGTCGTCGTAAAGACCACCACGATCAGGAACGCTATCGCCGCGAGCAGCGCCGCGTCACCGGCCAGAAAGCCTGGCACGACCGCGGGCAGCTCGTTGTCCCGGAGCACGTAGTCGATGGTCAGGGCAAGCGGCCAGGGTTGGGCCAGGCTGGCCGCCGTCTCGGCCAGCAGCACTACGAGCGCCAGGAGCAGACCCCGGCGACGCGGCTTCAGGAAAGGCGCGAAGTGCGCGACGGCCCCCCGCAGCCGCCGGAGGCCCGCGCCGGCGTTTTTCAGACGTTTTGCCACACGAGTTAGGATACCGCAGCGTGGGAGGATAGAATGTATCCAGTATACCCGCCGAAACGGAGGACCACGTGGCCCGCCGGGTGCTCGCCGCCGTCGAAGACCTGCTGTTCAGGAGCAAGATCCAGGAGACCGCCAGAGCGCTGGGCATCGAAGCCAGCTTTCCCCGCGGCCCGCGCAAGCTCCTCGACGCCCTGCGCGAGTCCCCGCCGGACCTCCTGGTCCTGGACCTCAACGCGGACCGCTACGAGCCCCTGGAGCTGCTCCGGCAGGTAAAGTCCGACGCCGCGACGGCGTCCGTTCCGACCGTGGGTTTTCTATCCCACGTCCAGAAAGAGCTCGCCGTCGCCGCCCGGGAGGCCGGCTGCGACCGCGTCAAGGCCCGCAGCGCCTTCACGAAGGAGCTGCCAGAGATCCTCGCCGACGGAGAAAGCGTTGGCTGAGGGAAGCTGGGAGAAGCTCTCCTCCGAGAAGCTTTTCGAGACCCCGTACTTCACCTTGCGCTCCGACCGGCTCCGGCTGCCGGACGGCGTCGTCAAGGACCCTTACTACGTCCTGGAGCGCCCGGACGCCGTTATAGTCTTTCCGCTGACGGCCGACGGCGACGTGGTGCTGGTGCGCCAGTACCGGCCGCCGCTGGAGGCGATGGAGCTTGGCCTGCCGGCGGGCCTCGTCGACGCCGGCGAGAAGCCGGAGGCCGCCGCTCGGCGCGAGCTGGCCGAGGAGACCGGCTCCACCGGCGGCGCGTGGGAGAAGCTCGGCGCCCTCGCCTCCTCCCCGAGCCTCAAGGACAACTGGGCCCACCTGTTTCTCGCCCGCGGCGTCGAACGGACCGCCGCGCAGGCCCCGGACGAGCACGAACGGCTGGAGATAATCCACGTGCCGCTCGAAAAGCTGCCGCTTCTGGTCCGCTCCGGCGCGGTGGTCAGCTCCAGCGGCGTCGCGGCCGCCATGCTCGCCCTCGACCGGCTCGGCGTCCTGAGCGGGGGCCAGGCGCCAGCCCCGGATAAGACGCCGTGACCGGGGAGATGTGGCAGTTTCTGGGCGTCGGGCTCGTTGGGGTCGGGGCCGGCACGCTGTGGTTCCTGCTCATCTACAAGCCGCGCCGGAGTTGGGACGGGGACAAGAACACCGGCGGAGCCGGCGAGCCCGGTGAGGAAGAAGACACCGACCGGCGGCCTCCCGGAAGCTAAACTTCCACCAAGCGAGCGAAAGGAGCAGGATGGCGCTCACCGTTGGAAGCGGGCCGTTCGGAACAAAGGGCCGGGGCGAGTTCAACTTCGACCCGGGGATGCTAAAAGCCCACACCCTCTACTTCGAGGAATCGCCCAAAAGGGTGCGGGCCGTCTTCAACGGGACGGTCGTCGCCGACAGCAACCGCGTGAAGATGCTGCACGAGACCGGCCAGCTGCCGGTCTACTACTTTCCAGAGAGAGACCTGGATCAGGAGTACCTGGAGAAGACGGATCACACCACCCACTGCCCGTTCAAGGGGGACGCGGCATACTGGTCGGTCCGGGTTGGCGACCGGGTGGCCGAGAACGCCGTCTGGGGCTACCCGGAGCCGCTGCCCGAGGCCCCGCCGCTCGCCGGGTACGCGGCCTTCTACTTCGACGCGATGGACCGCTGGCTGGAGGAGGACGAGGAGATCTCCGGCCACCCCCGCGATCCTTACCACCGGGTAGACGTCCGGGCCAGCTCCCGGCGGGTCGAGGTTTCCGTGAACGGAGAGAGGGTCGCCACGACCGACCGACCGATGAGACCGACCGATGATCCTCTTCGAGACCGGCCTGCCCCCGCGCTACTACGTCCCGCCCGAGGACGTGGACGCATCCCGGCTCGTCCCCAGCGATGGGCGCACCCACTGCCCCTACAAAGGCTCCACCACGTACTGGTCCGTCCGAACGGCGGGTGGCACCGCCGAGGACGTAGCCTGGAGCTACCCGGAGCCCCTGCCGGAGGCCGCGAAGGTTGCGGGCTACCTGTGCTTTCTCGGAGAGGGCGTCGAGGCGAAGGTCGACGGCGAGCCAGTTTAGGCTTTTCCGGGATCAGAGACGAAAAAGCCCGGAGCCTGGAGGCTCCGGGCTTTCTTATCTGCTCCGGTGCTGAGGTCTAGCAGGTAAAGGAGCTGCCGCAGCCGCAGCCGCCCTGGACGTTGGGGTTGTTGACCGCGAAGCCGGCGCCCATGAGGCCGTCCACGTAGTCGAACTCGCTGCCCATAATGTAGGGGACGCTCATGGCGTCTATAAGCACCTTGACGCCCTTCTCCTCGATGACCTCGTCGTCGTCGTTGACCTCGTCGTCGAAGTAGATCGAGTACTGGAACCCGGAGCAACCGCCGGGCCGCACGCCGATGCGGAGCGCGAGGTCTTCCTCGCCTTCCTGCGCCATGAGGGCCTTGACCTTCTCGGCCGCGTTGTCCGTCATGGATATGATGGTGGCCTGCTTCTGATCCATCAGCACCTCCCGAGAATGCTGTAGTTAGTCGAGCTAGATACGGGGATTATTACATCGCGCCCCAACGAGTTCAACGCCGTTTCTCCGGGCGTCCCCGCGGAAACCGGCCGCGAAGTTTGCCGCGGAGGCGCTTGCCGAACCCTTTCTTCGCCACGCCCAGGCCTTTTCTGGCCCGGTAAGCCAGCGAAGCCGGGTTGATCGCGGCGAGGACGCGGCGCCAGCGGGGCAGCCGGTCCAGTTCCCGCCGGGCGGCCCGGTAGGCCCGTCCGACGTCGTTTCCGGGGTTCGGGGCGTAGAGGTGGTCCGAGTAAGCCCGGGCGAACTCGCGGAAAGGCTTCTCGTCGAGCCCCGAGGCCCCCGCGAGAATCAGTATCCGTTCGGTCGGGGTGAGGGCGTAGGAGTCGGCGATAGACCCGTGTCCCGGCGGCAGGTGGTCTCGCAGCCGGCCCGTGAGGTCCCGGTAGAGGTCCTGAGGGCGGCCCCGCGTCAGGAGAACCCGCTTGAGCGCCGGAACGGCGAGCAGGACGAGCGGGGCGGCGAACAACAACGTCCAGATCCCTGCCGGGCGCTCGCCGGTCGTCCCGGCGTCCCGGGCCCCGTCCTCCTGGTCGGCGGGTAGCTCGGAGGGCTGCTCCTGCAGGTCGTCTGGCCCCTGGGGCGTCAGGTCTTGCTGGGAGATGGGTATCTCCGGCCGCGGGGCGTTGCGTTCCATCGCGAAGGGCAGCATAAAGCCGGGGGTCGGGTCGAAAGGATACCAGCCCACGCCGGGGAAGTAGAGCTCCACCCAGGTGTGCATGTTGGCCCCCGTCACCACGTACTCCCCGGGCTCGGTCTGTCGTCCCTGGGTCGCCCCGTAGACCACCCTCGAAGGGATGCCGCGGTCCCGGGCCAGCAGGGCCATAGAGGTCGCAAACTGGGTACAGAACCCCTCCCGCGCCCCGTCCTCGCTGAGGAAATCTTCCAGCGCCCGGTCGGCCCGCCGGAAGTCGGCGTCCAGGTTGTAGATAAAGCCCCCGTCGAAGCGCAGGTACTGCTCGATGGCGCGGGCCGAATCGTAGGGGGTGGCGGGGTTGTAGCGGCGATCTATCATCTGGGCCGTCTCGGACACCACCTCCGGTACGTTCTCCGGCAGCTGCAGGAAACGCTCCCGCACGGCTGCCGGGTAGGCTTCGCCGGCCGCCCGCAGCTGCCGGGGCGTGGGCTGGGGGACCTGGGTTACCACCCGGTAAGTCGTTCCCCTCTCCAGGGGCGCGTCCACCCTCCAGGAACCGTCGACGTTCTGCTCGGCGTCCTCCAGGGAGGTGCCCACGATCTTGTACCCCCCGAAGACCAGCTCCGTCCGGGCGTTGAGGACCTCGAACCTCTGCTGGACGTAGCGTGTCGGTACGCCGGAGGATATCTCCTCCCCGACGTCATCCCCGGGCTCCGTGGTGTCCGACCACCGGACGCCGTCGAAGTAGTCGAGGGTGCCCCCCCGCCAGCGGAGCGGCTCCGAGGTTTGGACCCTCAGGAGGGCCAGGTCCCGTCCGCCGTCGAGGTAGTCGCCCACGTCGGCCTGCACGTCGAGGCGGGTGTTGCCCCAGTTGCCCACGTTCCGCCAGTCCACGAGCCCCGGGGCCACCGTGAGGTCCGAGTACGGCAGCCGAGGCAGCAGCAGAATGACGAGCACCAGGACCGCGCCGGCCGCGACCGCCAGCCGGCCCGGGCCGCCGGCTCCCCCTCGCGAACCGGCGTTGAGCAACAGGGCCACGGCGGAGACGAGAAAGAAAAAGAAGTACGGCCCGATCCCGGCCTCGAAGTTGGAGGTGCTCAACACCGCGACCGTTACGCCCAGCATGACCACCGAGACTACCGGGCTCCCTTCGTAGAGGGTCATCGAGGTCGAGAAGGCGACCAGCACGACGACCAGCGGCACCAACAACACCAGCAGCCCCGGCTCTATGTCGTAGGGGGCCGTCTGCGCGTACATGACCTCGCCCGCCGCGTAGACGTCGTTGCCGATCTCCAGCAGCAGGTCCCGCCAGCCGGAGAGCGAGTAGGGCGGCCAGCCGTAGACCGCGAGCACCGTGTACAGGACCGCGGCGGGCGGTATGAGGATAAAGCGGTACGCGCCTGCCGAGCCGACCGCCAGGGCTACCAGCGTGGCCCCGAGCATCGTGGCGAAGGCTTTGCCGGCGGCGTCCGTGGTGAGCCCGTCGGGGACGGCCATGTCCCCGGTAAAGACCACGCTGAAGGCGAGCCCGGCCGCCAGCGCCGCCGCGTACAACCAGAACCTCACGCGCCAGCCGGCCATCAGCCGGTGAGCCTCCGCCGTCCGCCGCCGAGCCCCGCCACCCCCGACGGGTGCCGCACGGCGTGCACCACCGCGCCCGCCCGTTCCAGCCGTCCGACGTGCCGCAGGAATGCGGCCTCGCGCCGGCGGGCCTGCTCCCCGCCCGCGCCGGAGAAGTAGGTGTGGGGCGCGAGCACCACCACGACCACGGACCTACCACCGGCCCGGAGCTTGCTCACGACGCGTGGCAAAGCCTCGTCGTTGGTGCGCGAGATCAGGATCACGCCCTCCCCAAGCTTTCCCTGCTCGTCGAGCACCACGGAGCCCAGGTCCCGGCCTCCTCCGGGCCGGACCGTCGCCAGGAGCCGCATCGCCGACCAGTAATCCTTGTCGGCGGAAGCGAACTCCGTGGCGGTGCCTTCCGGGTCCGTGCAGAGCAGCCGGAACGGCAGCCCTTCTTCTTTCAGGTGGGCCAGCACCGAGGCCGCCGCCGAGACGGCGTCTTCGACCTGCCTCTCCGGGGCGCGCAGGCCCTGGCGGCTCAGGTCAAGGGCCACCGTGTAACGCCGGGGTGCCTGGAGGGCGAACTCCTTGACGAAGACCTCCCCGGTCCGCGCCAGGCTTTTCCAGTGTATGTGCCGCCGGTCGTCGCCCCGGCGGTACTCCCTCAGCCCGGCAAACTCTTCTCCCCGCTGGCCGAAAGAGCCGCTGGCGCCCGCCTCGGTGTTGCCCGAGCCCAGGGAGAAGCCCGCCAGGTCGTGTACCTCCGGGTAGACCACCACCTCCGTGCGTCCCGGAAACTTGCGGGTAAACTGCAAAAGACGAAAAGGGTCCAGCACCCGGACCTCCGCGGGACCGAGATCGTAGATCCCCCGGCGCCCGAAGGTAACGGGGGCCTCGACCACCTCCCCTCCGCGGCCTCTGAGCGGCGCGACCTCGAAGCGGCGCCGGCCGGAGAGCCGGTCGATCACGACGACCTCCGAGGTACCGAACCGCGAGCCGTTGGAGACCAGGAGGTCTACGCGGGACGGGTTGCCGGCGGTGAAACGAACGCCGGCCGGCAGGCTCCGGGCAAAACCGAGGCCCCGAGACCCCAGAACCCCGAGCGCCAGCGACACGACGACGAGGCCGAGCAGGGCGTAGGCGAGCTGGTAGAACTGGGTGGTCCCGATAAGGCGCGCCACGAACAGCAAGAGGCCGCCGAACACCAGGGCTTGCCAGCCCCGGGCCGTCGGCCGGGCGGAGAGCCGCGCGCCCGGATTCCGGCCTCTCCGGCGCGGCGCGGGCAAGCTGCCTACACCGCCTCCGTCACCGGCACGGTGCCCAGCACCTGACGCACGATATCCGCGGCGACGCCGCCGGTGGACCCGGAAGAACCGGAAGCCCCGTTCGCCGGCGCCTCCTGCCGGGCCTCGGGTGAGGGGATGAGCCGGTGGGAGAGCACGGCCGGGGCGAGGCTCTTTACGTCGTCGGGGATGCAGTAGGAGCGCCCACTGGCGGCGGCCCGGGCCTTCGCGGCGGCGAGCAGCATCCGGCTCGCCCGGGGCGAGGCCCCCAGGTATACGTCGGCCCGCTCGCGGGTCGCGGAGGTCACGGAGACCACGTAGCGCAGCACGGCCTCGCTGGCGTGCACGCCCCACGCCAGGCTCCGCATCCGGAGAAACTCTTCCAGGCCCACCACCGGCTCCAGGTCGGCGGTCGGGTCTCGGGCGAGCTTGAGGAGGCTCATCTCCGCCGCCTCGTCCGGGTAACCGAGGTGCATCCGGATCATGAAGCGGTCCAGCTCGGCGTGGGGCAGCGGGTAGGTCCCCTCGTGCTCAACCGGGTTCTGGGTGGCGAGCACCCCGAACGGCTGGGGCAGCCGTCGGGTCGCGCCGTCCACCGTCACCGAGCCCTCCTCCATAGCCTCCAGGAGCGCGCTCTGCGTCTTGGGGCTGGCGCGGTTGATCTCGTCCGCCAGCACCACGTTGGCGAAGACCGGTCCCTCCCAGAACTCGAAGTCCCGGTCGCCCTGGTTGTAGACGTTGAGGCCCGTCACGTCCGAGGGCAGGAGGTCCGGCGTGAACTGGATGCGGCGGAACTCGGCCTCGATGGACCGGGCCAGCGACCGGGCGAGCAGCGTCTTGCCCACGCCGGGCACGTCTTCTATGAGCACGTGCCCCCCCGCCGCCAGCGCTACCACCGCCTGCAAGATCTCCTCGTGCTTGCCCGAGACGGCGCGCTCGACGTTGCCTACTATGCGCTCTACTGCTCCGGCGAAGTCGTTGTAGTCCAAAAGCCTTGTCCAGTGATGCTCGACGACAGATTGACGACCGGAGATGATTATAGCAAGCCGTAAAGAGCGGCCGGCATGCCCGGGCGGGCGGCTAAAACGCGGCTTCGCCGTAGAACTGCTCGACGTAGCGGCGCTGGATCTCGTTGAGCCCCCGCGAGTACCAGACCATCACCACGTAGCGTGGCTCTTTGGGCGTGGTCTTGGGGTACATGCCGCACTCCATCGGCAGGCGGTTGCCCTTGCGGGCGTTGCACTTGGTGCAGGCCGTCACCACGTTGTCCCAGGTGTTCGCGCCGCCGCGCGAGATGGGCTTGACGTGGTCCCGGGTCAGGCAATCCCGCCGGTTGAGGTCGTCGCGGTGCTTGGAGCAGTACTGGCAGCGGTAGTTGTCGCGGGCGAAGAGGATGGTGTTGGTGACGTGCCGCCGCAGCCGCCGGGGTATCTCCACGTACTTTACGAGCCGGATCACGAGCGGGTAAGGATACTCGGTCTTTTCGGACCGTATCCTACGCTCCAGGTTGGCCTCCACGATCTCGGCCTTTTCGGAGACGACGAGTACGATAGCCCTCTTGGCCGACACCAGGGCCACGGGCTCGTAGCTGGCGTTAAGGGTAAGGCATTGTGCCACGGCCGAATCTTAACATAACCCGATGCTTGCAAGCGTAAAATTCTTGTTAAAGAAGCGCCGCGGGCTCCGGAGACCGCTAGTTGGGGCCGAACAACGCCCCTTCCGGCCTCCAGGGCAGGCCCAGCCGGGGCGGGGGAGCCGAGTCCGCGAGCTTCTGCCGCGCCCGCGCCATCAGGGCCGAGAGGTCCTCGAACTCCTCCGGGCTGAACCACAGCGTGAGGTTCGCGTGGTGCAGCGTGACCTGTCCCATGGAGCAGCGCACCACCCGCGCCCGGACGCCGCGCGCCAACTCACCGTAGCGCACCGGGGTCCGCGCCGCCTGCTCCATTACCCCGGCGAGGTCCACGAACTCCGGGTGGGAGACCCGGAGCCCCACGTTCCCCCAGAGGACGCTCACTACCCCGTCCGCGCCCCGCACCACCCGGCGCCGCACGCTGTACGCCGCCAGCACGGCGGCCTCCACCCTCGGTTCCCGCCTCTCAGCCAATTTACCTCGCGTCCTCCAAGTGAATGAGAATCGTTTGCAGCGAGGATCATACCCGACACACCCGGCCCGGCGCAAGCACCGGGGCACTGGCCAGCCGCCGCTACCTACCGCCGGGCCAGTTCGGCGTCGAGGAGCAGCAGGGCGGTGTTATCGTCGCCGGCGAGGCGCAGGCGCTCGACGACCTCGGTGGCGGACTTCTCCTCCTCGACCTGTTCGGTGACGAACCAGCTCAGCATAACCTGGGCCGGGTAGTCCTTCTCCCGGACGGCCAGGTCGTAGAGGTCGTGGATGCGGCCGGTGATCTCCTTCTCGTGCTCCAGGGCCTGCTCGAAGGCGTCGAGGGCGGAGCGGTAGGCGTGGGGCGGCGCGTCTATGGCCTGGAGATGCACGGGCTCGCCGCGGTCGAGCAGAAAGTCGAAGAACTTCATCCCGTGCTCCATCTCCTCTTTGCTCTGGTGGCGCATCCAGTGGGCGAAGCCGGGCAGGTTCGCCGCCTCGAACGAAGCCGCCATAGATAGATAGACGTAGGCGGAGTAGAACTCGTGCTTGATCTGCTCCCCCATCGCGTCCCGGACCGCCTCCCCCATCGGGGTTTGTGTGCTCTCGTTCATGCTGCTCCCTTCCGCCGCAGGATTTGCGGCGCCCGCTAGCCTCCGGTGTTACGTAGATTATACCGTGGGCCGGGTCTTCGGGGCCGCGAGCACGGCCTCCAGTATGGGGGCGGCGGAGTCTCGCAGCGGGTCAACCGCCGGGAGCCCGGTCGCGTCGGCGACGGCGGCGGCGAACTCGCGGGCTTCGTCGTCCGTGAGGCCCTTCGTGTTCAGGCTCACGGCCACGACCGGCGCGGGTTTCACCAGGGCGGCGACCTCCTCGTAGAGGCGGATTATGCGGGCGGGCTCCGGGCGCGGCACGAGGCCCATGACCTTCTCCTCCGAGGCGTCGGCGCAGAGGATGAGGCAGTCGGGGCAGGAGCCGTGCAGCAGGGAGAGCGTCACGCCCGAGTAGGCCGGATGCCCCAGAGAGCCCTGGCCCTCGACCAGGATCACCTCCGGGGAGGACTCGGCGGCGCGCAACACCAGCTGCTCGGCGGCCCCGGCCACGAAGTCCGAGACGACGGCGTCCACGCTGATCCCCCACCCCGCGATGATGATGCCCGTCTGGCCCGTGGCGATGAACTCCGTGGCGACGCCGGCCTGCCCGGCGGTCCGCCGCACCTCCAGCGTCGCGGTCATCTTGCCGATGGCGGAGCTCGTCCCGACGGTGAGCGCGACCTTCGGCTCCACCTCCAGGCCCGCACCGGAGAAGAGCGGCACGTCCTCCGGCGGCTCGCGCACGTCCCAGACCTTCTTGCCGGGGAACTCCGGCGCGAGCCGCTGGTGCAGGCCGCTGACGATCTCGACGCCCGTCTCCGCCGCCTCGCGCAGCGCGCCCATCCACTCCGGCGGCAGCTTGCCGCCCGCCGGGGCTAGCCCGACGAGCATCGAGGTCGGCCCGAACTCCAGCGCCTCCCCGACCGAGGCCACCACGGGCGCGTCGCGCCGGGCGTCCGGCATTACCTCCAGCACGCGCTGTCCGGCGAGCGAGGAATCTACGACGGCGACGACCTCGTCCTTGCCGTAGCGGAGCAGGCCGTGGGCAAACTTGGCGTTGCTGTCCAGAAAGCGGCCCTCGTCAAAGACGGCGTAGCGGCGTTCGGGAGCCTCCTGCGGGGTCACTGCCGCGCCCCCGCCGGCTCCACCCCGAGGCCCGGGCTACCGGACAACAGGATGCGGCCCTTCTCGAAGCCGAGGCCGGTGTAGGGGTCGTCGGCGAGCAGCAAGGGGCCGTCCAGGTCCACGAAGTCCACGAGGCCGGAGATGTGGGCGGCGGCCGAGATGCCCAGAGAAGTCTCCACCATGCAGCCCAGCATCGCCATCATCCCCAATGCGCGGGCAGTGTGGATCATCTCCAGCGCCCGCCGGATGCCGCCGCACTTGACCAGCTTGACGTTCACCCCGGTTACGCACCCGGCGAGCGGGGGCACGTCGCGGGCGGTCACGGCGCTCTCGTCGGCGATCACCGGCACCGGACGGGCCTCCCCGGTCCACCGCCGCAGCGCCTCCGGCCCGTCGGAGACGGGGACGGGCTGCTCGATCATGGTCACGCCGATGTCCTTTAACTCTCGCGCCACCTCCGGCGCATCCTCCGCCGAGAAAGCCTCGTTGGCGTCCACCCAGATCTCCGCCTCCGGGGCCTCTTCTGAAACCGCCCGGACGGTCTCGACGTCCTCGGGGCCACCGACCTTCATTTTGAAGATCGGGAGCCCGGCCATCTCGCGGGCCCAGCGGAGGGTCGTCTCCGCGTCCGCGATGCCCAGGGTGTAGGCCGTGACCGGCTCCGGGCGCCCGAGCCCGAGCAGCCGGTAGACGGGAACGCTGAGCCGCTTAGCGGCCAGGTCGTGGAGGGCGGCGTCGAGGGCCGCGAGGGCGCTGGGCGGGAGGCCGGCGTTGGCAGCGAGCGTGCCCTCCACGTCCCACGGGTCTTCTACCTCCACCGACTCCAGGGCCTGCTGGGCCGCGGGGGCGCTCTCCCCGTAGTAGCCGGTGGGCGCGGCCTCGCCACGGCCGACCGTGCCGGCCTCCTCCAGCTCCAGGATCACGCGCTCGAAAGCGTCGGCCGAGCTGCGGGCTATGGTGAAGGTGCGCTCGGGGTACACCGTGATGGTCTGTACGTTCAAATCCAAGCTCTTCTCCCCCCTCAACCGTCGACGGCCGCATTGTAGCGGTATCCGGCGGTTTGGTTCCAATCCGGCCGCGGGACGATTCCGGGTGGTGAACGGGTGGCGGATAACGTTTATACTTTGTGGGCTTCCGCCGGGCTAGTAGGAGTGACGTAACTTGGTTGCTGCGAACGGGACAGAAATCCTCATCGTCGAGGACGACGAGGTGATCATGGGGACCCTGGCCTACAACCTCTCGCGGGAAGGCTTCCGGGTCAGCCAGGCCACCACCGGGGCCGAGGCGCTGAGGACGGCCCGCAAGCTGCGGCCGGACCTGATCCTCCTGGACATCATGCTGCCGGGAGAGTCCGGCATTGAGGTCTGCGAGCACATCCGGGAGCTGGACGAGGGTGTTATCATCATCATGATAACCGCCCGCGACGCCGAGGAAGACAAGGTGCGGGGCTTTGAAGCCGGCGCCGACGACTACGTCACCAAGCCCTTCGGTATCAAGGAGCTCGTCGCCCGCATCAAGGCGAACCTCAAGCGCAGCGACACCGGCAACCGGGGCCGGGTCATCGAGTCCGGCGACCTCCAGCTGGACACGAAGAACTTCACGGCCCGCGTAGGCGGGGAGACCCTGCCCCTGCGCCTCAAGGAGTTCGAGCTGCTCGCGGCCCTCGCCTCGGCTCCCGGCGAGCTCAAGAGCCGCGAGGAGCTGGCGAAAGAGGTCTGGGGACACGCGGGCGTGGGCTCCTCGCGCACCATAGACGTTCACATCCGGCGCATCCGGGCGGCCCTGGCGGAGACCTCCGCCTACGAGTTCGTCCACACCGTCCGGGGTCTCGGCTACCGCTTCGAGGCGACCCCGGCCGTCCGGGCCGGGATGGGCGCCCGGCACCCCGAGTAAGAGCTTCGAGGGCCGCGCCGTGAGCCGGAGCCGGCGGGAGGTCAGTTACTTCAGCATTGACGAGTTGGAGCGCGTCAACAAGATCCGGCGCGACTTCATCGCCAACGTCTCCCACGAGCTCAAGACCCCGGCCACGAGCCTCCGCCTCCTGGCCGAGAGCCTGGAGGAGATCATCGACGAGGACCCCTCACAGGCCCGCCTGTTCGCCAGCCAGCTCCGCAGCGAGACCGAGCGCCTCAGCCAGCTCATCACCGACCTCCTGGACCTCGCGCGTCTGGAGAGCGGGGAGGGCCTGGAGGCGCCGGGACCCGTGGACGTGCGCGGCCTGCTCATGGGCGTGCTCTCCCGGATGCGCCGCGCGGCCCGCCAGAAGAACATCACTTTCAAGTGGAAGCGCTTCGGCCGCGCCGCCGATTACACCGTGCAGGGTGACGAGACGCAGCTGACATCCATGTTTACCAACCTGATAGACAACGCCGTCAAGTACACCCAACCCGGCGGCCGCGTCGAGGTGACCGGCGACTCGGACGAGGAGACGGTGGTAATAAGCATATCCGACACCGGCATCGGCATCCCCGAGAAAAAGCTCGCCCGCATCTTCGAGCGCTTCTACCGGGTGGATAAGGATCGCTCCAAGTCCACCGGCGGCACGGGCCTCGGCCTCTCGATCGTCCGCCACGTCGCCGAAAATCACGGCGGCCGCGTCACGGTCGAGAGCGCCGCCGGCGAAGGTTCTACCTTTACCGTGTACCTGCCCCGCAGCTAACCGCCCCGTGAACAGCGTCCAACTTAAAGTCCGGCACGACTTCCGCCGATAACCGGTTCGACGTCCGGGGTTGCGACGCATAACGTCCCGGCGCGAGGGTGGAGAGACCCGAAGGGTGAAGAGCCAAAGAAAAAGGAGTTGCGAGTCACCATGTCTTGGGATACCGGCGTTCCCGAAAACCCGGTTAGCGTTCCAGAACCCGGCAAAGACAGCCGGACGGCAGAACGCCTGAGCGCGCTCCGCGCCCACATCGCGGAGCGCTCGGAGCCAGATCAAATTCTCCAACAGACAGTAGACCAGGTGCGCGGCATATTCGGCACCGACCTGTGCATGGTGAGCCTGATTTTTCCCGAAGCCCAGTACTTCCGGGTGTGCTCGGAAGACCTACCTGCGGATCTGGCCGGTGCGCAGCAGGATCCAGCCGAGCACAGCATGTGCCGGTACGTGGTGGAGAGCGAGGCGCCGTTCGTGGTGGAAGACTTCCTGGCCACCGAGGAGTTCCGGGAGCAGCACCTCTGCGTCAACCACGGCGTGCGCTTCTACGCCGGCGTCCCGCTAACCACCTCCGACGGGCACACCATCGGCTCCCTGTGCTTGCTGGACAGTCGTCCCAGAGAGTTTAGCGAAGTAGAGACAAACCTTCTCTCCGCGTTCGCGCAGGCGATGGCCAGCCGCCTGGAGTTACTCGACGCGCTTGGCCGCGAACAGGAGGCTCGAAAAGGCGAAGCCCGGCGAAGCCGTGAGTTGCGGCGCTTCCTGGAGGTCTCTCCGGACATAATCGCCACCATAAACGCCGACGGGACTATCCGGTCGGTAAACCCGGCGACCGAAAAGCTCCTGGGTTACGAGAGCGCGGAGCTGGTTGGCGCCAGCTACCTGGACTTTGTCCACCCGGCCGACCGGGAGCGCGGCGCGGACCTGGCGGCGCCCCTCGGGGACGAAAAGCGGGAGACCCGGTTCGAGATTCGCTGTCGGCGCAAGGACGGCGGCATTGTCTGGATCGACTGGAGCGTAATGTCCGCGCCGGAGGAGGACGCCGCTTACTGCGTGGGACGCAACGTTACCCCGCGCAAGAACGCGGAGAAAGCCCTGCGCCGCGAGAGCGAGCTGGCGGAGCTGCTCCAGGCGGTGACCGTGGCCGCCAACGAGGCTTCGGACTTCGAAGAAGCGGTGCGATGCTGCCTGGAGATAGTCTGGGGCCACATGGGATGGCCGGTAGGGCACGCGTACCTACCGGAAGACAAACCCGACGGCAAACGGGCCTGGAAAGACCTCTGGCACCTGGAAGACCCCGGGAGGTTCCACACGCTCGTGCAAGCCATGGAGGACATGGAGGGCGCGTTCTCCGACACCGGGCTACCGGCCCGCGTCCTGACCGACCGGGGACCGGTCTGGATACCGGACCTGGAGCAAGACGGCGGCTCTCCCCAAACGACGGTGCTTGAGGAGAACGGCCTCCGCTCCGCCCTGGCGTTTCCGGTGCTGGCTGGCGAGGAGACCGTAGCCGTGCTGGAGTTCTTCAGCGAGGAAGCCACGGAACCCGACAGACGGCTCCAGGCCACCCTGGCCCAGGCCGGCAACCAGCTCGCCCGGGTTGCCGAGCGCGAGCGGGCCGCGAGAGATCTCCGCGAGAGCGAGGAGCGCTTCCGGGCCATCTTCGAGGACACCGCGCTGGGTATCACCATAACCAATCTGGAGCGGAGGCTGCTGCAGACGAACGTCGCCTATCAGCGCATAACGGGCTACAGCGCCGAAGAGCTGTCGGGCAAACCGATAGCGGAGCTTACTCACCCCGACGACGGAGCCGAGGACGAGCTTCTCATCGAGAAGGTTTCGACCGGCGAGCTAGACCGCTACCAACGGGAGAAGCGCTACGTTCGCAAGGACGGCGAGACGATCTGGGTAAGCCTGACGGTTTCGGCTGTGAGGGATGAACGCGGCGCGGCCCGGTTCCTGGTGGGCGTGGTCCAGGACATCACCGGCCGCAAGGAGATCGAGCTGGTGCTCAGGCTGCGCGACCGGGCCGTCGCCGCCAGCTCCAACGGCATCGTGCTCTCGGACATGAGACAGCCCGACGAGCCCATCGTATACACCAACCCCGCCTTTGAGGCCATGACCGGCTACACCGCAGAAGAGGTGCTCGGCCGCAACTGCCGCTTTCTACAGGGACCGGAGCGCGACCAGCCAGCCCTCGCCAAGCTGCGCCGGGCAATCCGGGAGGAGCGGCCCTGCACGGTGGTCTTGCGCAACTACAAAAAGGACGGGACGCTCTTCTACAATGAGCTCTCGGTCTCTCCGGTGCGGGACGAGGAGGGGAAGCTCACCCACTTTGTCGGGGTGCAGAACGACGTCACCGCGCGCAAGAAGGCCGAAGATGCCCTGCGCGAGAGCGAGGAGCGGTTCCGCACCCTCACCCAGGCCGCGCTCGAGGCGCTCGTCGTGAGCGAGGGGGGCGAAATACTGGAGGTAAACCGCGCCTACACGGAGATGTTCGGCTACGAGCCCCAAGAGATGATCGGACGGGAGGCGTTGATCGGCATAGCCCCCGAGTCACGCGATCTGGTGCGCAAGAACATTGCTTCCGGATACAGGGAACCTTACGAAGCCGTGTGCCTCAGGAAGGACGGCTCGCGCTTCGACGCGGAGATCCGGGGACGACCCTATTCCTACCGCGACCGGTACGTGCGCATAACGGCCATCCGGGACATAACCGAACGCAAGCGAGCCGAGCAGGAGATCAAAGAGCTCAACGAGTCCCTGGAGCGCCGGATAGCCGAGCGCACCCGGCAACTGGAAGCCGCCGTCGCCGAGACCCGGAGCAGCGAGGAACGCTACTCTCTGGTAGTGGAAGCCTCCAACGACGGTATCTGGGACTGGGACCTCCGCGAGAACAGCCTCTACTGGAACGACCGGCTCTACAAGATTCTGGGCCTCTCGCGCGCCGCCCTTGAGCCGACCCCGCGAAGGTTCCTGGGCCTCGTCCATCCCGACGACCGGCGGAGAGTGCGACGGGAGCTCAAAGCGCACCTGGAACACGGTCAGGAGTACAGCATGGAGTTCCGCCTGCGGCACGCCTCGGGCGGTTACCGCTACTGCGAAGGCCGGGGCAAGGCGCAGCGAGATGAGAACGGGGAGCCCATCCGCATGGCCGGCGCGGTCAGCGACATCACCGAGCGCAAGCGGGCCGAAGAGGAACTGCGCCTGCGCGACCGGGCCGTCGCCGCCAGCTCCAACGGCATCGTGCTCTCGGACATGAGACAGCCCGACGAGCCCATCGTATACACCAACCCCGCCTTTGAGGCCATGACCGGCTACACCGCAGAAGAGGTGCTCGGCCGCAACTGCCGCTTTCTACAGGGACCGGAGCGCGACCAGCCAGCCCTCGCCAAGCTGCGCCGGGCAATCCGGGAGGAGCGGCCCTGCACGGTGGTCTTGCGCAACTACAAAAAGGACGGGACGCTCTTCTACAATGAGCTCTCGGTCTCTCCGGTGCGGGACGAGGAGGGGAAGCTCACCCACTTTGTCGGGGTGCAGAACGACGTCACCGCGCGCAAGAAGGCCGAGGAAGAGGTGCGGGAGCTGAACCGCACCCTCGAAGCCCGCGTAGAGGAGCGCACCGCCCAGCTGAGGGATACCGTGTCGCAGCTCCAAGCCGCGAGGGAGGCCGCCGAGGCGGCGAACAAGGCCAAGAGCGAGTTTCTAGCCAACATGTCCCACGAGATCCGCACCCCCATGAACGGCGTCATCGGGATGACCGAACTCCTGCTGGATACGAACCTGGATGCCGAGCAGCAGGAGTACGCGGAGACCGTCCGGCGCTCGGGGGATGCTCTGCTCACGATCATCAACGACATCCTGGACTTCTCCAAAGTGGAGGCCGGCAAGCTGGAGCTCGAGAGCGTAGAGTTTGGCCTGGTTGGGGTGGTCGATGAGGTAATGGCGCTCCTGGCCGAGCGGGCGCACGCCAAGGGGCTTGAGCTTGCGAGCTTCGTGGAGCCGGAGGCTCCCGCACTGGTGCGGGGCGACCCCGGCCGGCTGCGCCAGGTGCTCACCAACATCGTGGGCAACGCCGTCAAGTTCACCGAGGAGGGCGAGGTGGTACTGTACGTCGAGCCGGTTGCTGCCAGCAGGGGAGCTATACCAAGAAACGGCAAGGTGGAGATACGCTTCGAGGTGCGAGACACCGGCATCGGGATGACCGAAGAGCAACGGGCGCGGCTTTTCCAGTCCTTTACGCAGGCCGACGCCTCCACCACCCGCCGTTACGGCGGCACGGGCCTGGGGCTCGTCATCTCCAAGCAGCTCGTGGAGATGATGGGCGGTGAGATCGGCGTGCGGAGCGAGCCCGGGGCGGGCTCTACCTTCTGGTTCACCGTGAAGCTGGAGCAGCCCCACCACGGCCACCGGACTAGCGCCTTCCTCCCCACAAGCCCGAAAGCGGACCTCCTCGCGAACCTCAGATGGCTGCGGGTGCTCGTCGTCGACGACAACGCAACAAACCGCCAGATACTGCTGAAGCAGACCGCCTCCTGGGGGATGTCCCCCCTGGCTGTCGGGTCCGGCCCCGAAGCCCTGCAAGAGCTGGAGCGGGCCGCGCGTGAGGACGAACCCTACGACATGGCCATCCTCGACATGCAGATGCCCGGGATGGACGGCCTAGAGCTTGCGGGGAAGATAAAGGGCGACCCCGCCATTTCGAGGACCCGCCTGGTGATGCTCACTTCCATCGGCTCCTGGGGCGTTCAGAGCCGGCAAGCCCACAGAGACGGTTCTCTGGAGAACCGACGAAAAGAAGAGGCGGGCCTCGAAGAAGCGGACATCGAGGTGTGCCTCACAAAGCCCGTGCGCCAGTCGGAACTGTACAATACCCTGGCCGCGCTGGTATCCGGCAGGGGCTCGGACGACGAGCGGGACGGAGCCCAGGACGCGGACGACGCCAGAGGCACGCAGGACAGGCCCCGGCGAGACCGGCGTGGGGGAGAGGCCGCACCGTCCGGGGAGGTTGCCGGGAGCAGCCCCGCGGGGCGTATCCTGCTGGCCGAGGACAACGCCGTAAACCAGAAGGTGGCCGTAAAGATGCTCCAGAGGCTCGGTTACGAGGTAGACGTCGTTGCCGACGGGGGGGAGGCCCTGGAAGCCCTCCGAAACGCCTATTATGGAGCGGTGTTGATGGACGTGCAGATGCCCCAGATGGATGGCTACGAGGCCACCGCCGAGATAAGGCGGCGCGAGGAACGTGTTAGCGAAGAGCGGGTGGCGCGTGTCCCGCGTGTCCCGCGTGTCCCGATCATAGCGATGACGGCCAACGCCCTGGAGGGGGACCGGGAGCGGGCGCTGGAGGCTGGTATGGACGACTATATCTCGAAGCCGGTGAGATCTGAGGAGTTGGAAGCCGTCCTGAGCCGGTGTGTGAAGCCCCGCGCCGCCGACGAAGCTCCCCCAAGAAAGCACGCCGGAGAGGGACTCCCGGAAGACACCGGCACCCTCGACACCGGCACGCTCGACACCGCCACCCTGGACCGCCTGCGGGAACTGGGCGACGAAGATATCCTGAAGGAGCTCGTGGACGTATTCGTACAAGATGCCACCTTCCGCCTCACGGCCCTGAGGGAGGCTATAGCCAATAGCGACTTCGCCGCTGTAGAGCAGGCGGTTCACACCCTCAAAGGAAGTAGCGCCAACCTGGGCGCCATCCGGCTAACCGCCCTCTGCGCGGAACTTCAGGAGACCGTAAAATCCGGCGAGGGGTCGCGCACGCCGGATTTGTTGGAGCACCTGGAGATAGAATTCGAGCGTACCCGCCGCGCCCTGGAAGTCGAAACGGGAAAAGGTTGAGGCTACAACGTTCCTCGCGTGTGACAAACGTTAACATGGAGCAGCCGCCCATGACGGGTGCCGTGCCGGCGAAGGAAAGATAGGGTGCGGGTTCTCGTCGCCGAGGACGAAGCCGTGTCCAGGCTCATACTGCAGCGGGCCGTGGAGAAGCTCGGCCACGAGTGCCTGTCGGCGAACGACGGGGAGCAAGCGTGGCGGTTGTACCGGGAGACATCCGGGGTGGACGTCGTTATCAGCGACTGGATGATGCCCGGCACGGACGGCCTGGAGCTGTGCCGCCGCATCCGGGCGGAGAACCGGGATGGGTACACGTACTTCATCTTCCTGACGGCGCTCGGAGACAAGGAGCACCTCCGTATGGGCCTCGAAGCCGGCGCCGACGACTACCTCTCCAAACCGCTCGACCGCGAGGAGCTGGAGGTGCGCTTGATCTCGGCCTCCCGCGTTACCTCGTTGCACCGGCAGTTGTCCGAGCAGAAGTCGGAGCTGGAGAGGCTCAACTCGCGCCTCGCGGAGCAGGCCCGCACGGACCCGCTGACCGGCCTCGGCAACCGGCTCCGCATGGAAGAAGACCTCGAAGTGCTCCACGCCCGCATGCAGCGTTACGGCCAGACCAACTGCGCCATCCTTCTGGACATAGACCTGTTCAAGCCCTACAACGACACGTACGGCCATCCCGCGGGCGACGAGGTGCTGCGAAGGGTGGCCGGGGTGATCGGGAGCTACTGCCGCAGCGGCGACTCCGCTTACCGCTACGGTGGAGAGGAGTTCCTGATCATCCTTCCCGAGCAACAATTGAAAACCGGCGTCTCAATCGCCGAGCGCCTGCGCCGGACGGTGGAGACGCTGGAGATACCGCACGATGCTAAGGAGCCTCCGGGGTTCGTAACCATCAGTGCCGGGGTAGCCGCGCTCTCCGGTGAGGACGGAGAGGCCACCGACACCCTGCTGAAGGAGGCCGACGAGGCGCTTTACGAAGCCAAGCGCACGGGCCGGAACCGCGTCAAATCCGCCCCAGGGAAAGGGACCGGCTTCGACGACCGGTGATCAAAACCCGCTCCCGGACACTACGCGAAAAGGAGGCTGACCGGTGGAACACAGAGCGAGCGAGCCCGGAGGATCTACCAACGAACTGTGGCGCTCCATAGAGGGTGTCTACGCCAACATCCGATCCCACCCCTTCCTGGCCGGCCTCACTGACGGCACGCTGCCGCGGGAATGCTTCCGGCACTACGTCCTCCAGGACGCGCTCTACCTCCGGGATTACGCCCGCGCCCTGAGCCTCGCCGGGGTCCGCTCCCCCGAAGAGGACACGCTCGTCATGTTCAACGAGCACGCGGCGGGCGCGATCCTGGTGGAGCGCAGCCTCCACGACGGTTTTTTGAAAGACCTCGGCATCCCGGAGGACGAGCTAGACCGCACCCCGATGGCCCCGACGACCTTGGCCTACACCAGCTACCTGCTGCGGGTGGCCTCTCTCGGCGACTACCCCGAAGTCCTCGGGGCGGTACTGCCCTGCTACTGGATCTACGCCGAAGTCGGCAAGTCTCTGCTCACCAAGGGCTCGCCAGATCCCATGTACCGGAAGTGGATCGGAACCTACGGCGGAGAAGAGTTCGGGGCGCTGGTCGAAGCCGTGCTCGGCGTGACAGACCGCGCCTGCGAAGGCCTGAACCCAGCCCAGAAAACACGGGTAAAGGCTGCCTTTGCGACTACCAGCCGCTACGAGTGGATGTTCTGGAACATGGGCTGGACGCTTGAAGGCTGGCCGGTTTAGGGACCAGCCCTACCCGGAGCATCGGTCGCGGAAGCTAATCTCCGTTTTTCTTGACCCAGTTGCCCTTGTCGTTCTTCTCGTACTTCTGCTCGACCGCGCTCCAGGCGACCCGATGCGCCCGGCTCTCCTCGTCGTACCGCTCCTCGGCGGAGTTGAAGGCTTCCTTGTATATCTCCTGTGCATGCCTGGGCAGGTTGTTCTTGACGCCTTTGGGTAGCTCCGTGATCTTCTGGTAGGGCATGCTGCGGCCTTTCTAGCTCGGGCTTACGGGCTTTTCTTACCCCGCCCGGAGAAATCGAACCCTCCGGCCGCCAGCGGCGCCGGGAGGCTACCGGGCGAAGTGGTTCCAACCGGAGAGGCCTTCGACGGGCTTTCCGGACCGGAGAAAGACCACCTCCTTCTCCGTGATCTCCCCGACCACGGTCACCGGAACGTCCGTCTCCTCCACGAAGGCCTCCAGCAAGCCCTCCGGCGCGGCCACGAGCAGCTCGTAGTCCTCGCCGCCGGTCGCCGCCAGGACCTCCGGGTCTTCTCCCCGGCGTTCGAGGTACCCGCGCGTGTCGCCCGCGACCGGCAGCTTCTCAAGCTCTATCCGGCAACCAACCCCGCTCCGCTCGCAGATGTGCCGCGCGTCGGAGGCCAGCCCGTCGGAGAGGTCTATCATGGCGTGGACGCCGAGCCGGGCGGCGGTCCTGCCGGCGGACACCCGGGGCTCGGGCCGCAGATGCTTGCGGACCAACCTCTCCAGACCCCCGTCCCCGCTCTCCAGAGCCAGAAACCCCGCAGCCGCCGCGCCAAGCTCCCCGGTAACGGCCAGCAGGTCACCGGCCCGCGCCCCGGAGCGGAGCACCGGCGGCTGGAAACACTGCCCGAGTATAGAGACGTCGATCGTGAGGGCCCCAGAGCCCGTAGTATCGCCGCCGAGCGGGTAGACGCCGAAACCCTCGCAAGCCTCCAGCACCCCCTGAAAACAACGGAGCGTGGTCTCCGGGTCCGGGGCACCGCCAGAAGAGAGGACGAACCGGGGCTCCGCGCCCATCGCGGCGACGTCCGAGACGTTTACCACCACGGCCTTGTAGCCCACGTCCTCGGGCGAAGCCCACCCCTTGAAGTGATGGCCCTCGACGAGCATGTCGGACGCCGCCACCCAGGTTGCCTCCCCCAAACGCAACACGGCGCAATCATCCCCCACCGGCACCAGCACTTCCGGCGGAGCCTCCGGAAGCCTGCCGGAGATCCAGCTTATTACATCGAACTCGTTCAACGGTCCGGTGAGCCTCCGGATAAGTCATTTTGTGTTGCTGCATTAATGCTAATCGTCTTTTTCCTCCAGCGTCCGGATCGCCGCCCACAGGGTCTCCGTCTCCCGGGGAGCATACCAGGTGGGTAGTTTACGCCACTCGGCTTCGATGACCCAGAGGTAGTCTCCGTGCGCGGCGTCTTCAATGCGGACCTCACCGCCGGGGTGGCGGCTGATAAACCCCACGCCCGCGTAGAGTTCCCGGTCTTCGGGGTGACGCCAGGGCTCCACCCGGGCCCACCAGGCGGACGTGGGCTCGGCCGTCACCCCGGTCTCCTCGTAGAGCTCGCGCCGGGCGCCGGAGACGAAATCTTCCCCGGCCTCCAGCAGGCCACCGGGGTTCTCCCAGAGCCCCACGGGTGGCTTGCGGCGGCGCAGGAGCAGGGCGCGCGGCTCGGGGCCGTCGAGGTCCACCAGCACGGTACCGGCCCCCAGGTGGGCGCGAACCACAGCCTGGTCGCCCTGGAGCGCGGGCTTCGGGGGTTCCGGCGAGGGATCTCGTGGCAGGCGGCGCAGGTGCGGGGCGACGCGCCGCCGGTTCTCGGGGCTCCACCAGCTCGGGAGCTCCAGCCACTCCTCCACGCTAGCCCAGCGGTAGTCCAGGTGCTCGTGGGAGAGACGCACCGCGCTACCGCGGGTCCGGCCCATGTAGGTAACGGCGGCCAGGGCATCGCCGTTCGGGCCGGTACCGACCCAGGTGGCGAGGATGCGCTGGGGGGCCACGAGCAGGCCGGTCTCCTCGTAGACCTCGCGGACGGCGCCGCGCTTGAAGCTCTCGCCGGTGGCGAGGCGGCCCGCCGGCGGGTCCCAGGTGCCGGTGGGCCGCTGGAGCAGGAGCACCCGGCCGTCGTCGCGTACCGGCAGGATGCCAGAGACCAGGTCCGCCGTGACGCTCACGATAGCACCGAGCGCAGCCTGCGGGCGGCCTCCTCCGGGTCGTCGGCGTCCAGTACGGCACGTACCACGGCGAAGCCCGGCGCCCCGGCAGCGGCCACCGCCGGGGCATTGTGCAAATCTATGCCGCCTATGGCAAACCAGGGGACGGGGAGGTCCTGGCGGGCGACCGCCTCGACGAGGGCGAGACCCGCAACGTTCGCGTCGGACTTCGTCGGGGTGGCGAATACGGTCCCGATCCCGAGGTAGTCGGCGCCCGCCGCGGCGGCCTGGCGGGCTTCCTCGACGCTGCCCGCCGAGAGGCCCACGACGGCGTCGGGACCGAGGGTCTCGCGGGCCTCGGCGAGAGAAAGGTCTTCCTGTCCGAGGTGAACGCCGGCGGCACCGGAGAGCCGGGCCAACTCCGGGTCGTCGTTGACGGTGAAGAGGCTCCCGCCGCGGGCGCAGACCTCCCGGAGCTCCTCCGCCAGCGGAAGCAACTCTTCCCTCGTCGCGCGCTTGTCGCGGAGCTGCACTACGTCCACCCCGCCCCGGACAGCGGCGGCCACCCGGTCGGGAAGGTCCAGGCGCGGGTCGGTAACGAGCAGCAGCCGCGCCTCGCGGATGGCGTCCCGGGCGGTCACGGTTCTACACGCCGGGGCGGCCAGGCAACCACGTCGAGCCGGTGGGCGTAGTGCAGCAGTGGTTCGGTATCCGGCAGCCCGACCCCGATCTGGGCCGTCATCTCCAGCCGCTCCGTCTCTACTTCGGCCCGCTGGAGCGGCCACAGCTCGTGGTGGATGTCGCCGCGACGCACCCGCCCCCTGCCATCCGCGCTGTAGAGGCAGTAACGCTCGGTGAGGAAGTGCTCCAGCGATCCGGGCCGCGAGCCGAAGGCCTCTCCGGCGGGCTTGTAGCGGCCCCGGAACTCCGCTGGCGGCGCGTTCCGGTGGGTACGGACGCCCGCGTAGCGGACCTCCTCGCCCTGGACGCGGCAAGATATATCGGCGTCGTAGTAGGGCAGCTTGAAGGTGGCCCGGGCGAGGCGGACGGCCACCGGGTTGTGGGCGTCCAGGCTGAAAAACCAGATGCCGGGCTTGCCACCAGCGGTGACGTAGGTGCGGAGGTTAAGCTCCGGGAAGTCCGAGAGAGGTGGGACGGCCGGCAGAAAGCGGGGCCGCACGCCGCTCATCCGGAACGGCACCACGCCGAGCCAGGCGTCGCCGTCGAAGGTGTCCAGCTCCAGGGCTGGGGGGATCAGGGACCGGAGCGCCTCGGCGGGCACGGGCCAGTGCATAAAGAGCAGCTCGTGCCAGCTCATCGCGAGCACCCACGGTCCCCCGGGGAGCGGGTACGGGCGGTGGTCCGCCTGGTCCAGGATCTTCTCCGCCACCGACATACCGCAATCCTAGGCCAACGCCGGGGCTCCGTCCATACGGGCGTTCACAGGGCGCCGGCGCGGCGGAGGGCCTTGAGCACCAGGTAGCCGATAACGGCGCCGGGGACGCTGGAGAGGGCGAAGGCGACCATCAGGGCGAAGAGACCCCCGGCGGCCTCCCCGATAAACGGCGAGATCAGGAGCGCACCCAGCGTGGCCCCGAGGAGCACGGTGCCCACGGGCTCGAAGAAGGCGGCTTCGTCGCGGCGCAGGAACCGGTAGGCGAGGCCGACGGCAAGGGCCCCGAACGGGCTGCCGGGAAAGGCGAAGAGGGTTCCGGTCCCGATGGAGACCCGGATCGTGGCGGTGACGAGCGCCGAGCCGGCGGCCCACCAGGGTCCGAGGAGTACCCCGGCGACGGCGTTGATCGCGTGCTGGAACGGGAAGACCCGGGCCCCGACGACGGGGAGGGCGAAAGAGGAGAGGAAGACGCCGAGGGCCGCGAAGATACCGGCCAGGACCAGCTTGCGGGTCATGCTGTTCGGCAGGCTACGTGTGAGGTTACTCATTGGAGCGTTCCCGGATCTCGAACTTGTCTTCGAGCCGGGATGGTTCGTCAGCGAGGGCGGCGAGGGCGTCCAGGAGGCGCGGCTCGAAGGTGCCGGGGCCGTCGGCTTTCTCGGCGGCGACCTCCCCGGCGCGCCCGAAGTACGCCAGGGCCGCGGCGACCGTCTCGGCCCCGCTGCCGCCAGCGGCGGCGAAGCACCCGACGACCGCTGTGGAGGCGCAACCGCTCCCGACGACCCGGCCCAGCAGGGGGTGGCCGTTCTGGACGGCCAGCGTGAGCGAACCGTCGCTCACGAAGTCCGTCTCCCCCGTGGCGGCGACGGTGACGCCCAGGACCCGGGCGGCCTCGGAGGCGGCCGCCTCGGCGTCGCCCGCGAGGCTCTCGACGCCCCGCACCTCGGCGGAGAGCCCGGCCAGGGTGGCTATCTCGCCGGCGTTGCCGCAGACGGCGGCGACCTCCAGCTCCGCGAGCAACTTCTCGGAGGTCGCCGTCCGGAGCGCGGTGGCCCCGGCCCCGACGGGGTCGAGGACCACGGGTATGCCGCGCTCGTTCGCACTCCGGCCGGCCAGCAGCATGGACTCGACGGAGTACGAGTCCAGCGTGCCGATGTTGATTACGAGCGCGGAGGCTGCGGAAGCCATCTCCGCGACCTCCTCCCGGGCGTGGGCCATGACCGGCAGCGCCCCGGTAGAGAGCGTAGTGTTGGCGACCAGGTTGACGGTGACGTAGTTGGTGATGTGGTGGACCAGCGGGCGCTCCGCGCCGATCCTCCGCAAGGTTTCTTCGGCTCTCACAGCTCAGTTCCTTCCAGGTTGGCTTCTTGCAGGATCCGGCCCAGCGCGTGGACCGGGCCGGCGCCGGCCCCGATCTCGCCGAGCCCGTGCGCCACGGCCTCGGAGGCTACCGCGCGGGCGCGGCGGGCGGCTTCTTCCAGCTCGTATCCCCGCGCCAGAAAGCTCGCCAGCGAAGAGGAGTGGGTGCAGCCCGCCCCGTGGGTGTTCTCCGAGGGGTGGGTGGGACCCTCGATCTTGACGAAGTACCGGCCGTCGTAGAGCAGGTCGGCCCCCGAGGCGGTGTGCCCCCCGGTGATGACGACGGCCCCAGGCCCGAGGCCGTGCAGCTCCCGGGCGGCCTCCGTGATGCGCTCCTCGTCCACCTCCTCTCCGAGCAGGGCGAATGCCTCGTTCACGTTGGGCGTTATGGCGGCGGCCAGCGGGAAGAGTTCCTTTTTATATGTTTCCACCGCCTCGTCTTCCAGGAGCTTCGCCCCGCTCTCGGCGACCATCACCGGGTCTACGACCAGGTTCGGCAGCTCTAGGCGGCGGACGGCGTCCGCGACGGCGGAGATTATCCCGGCGTTGAACAGCATACCGGTCTTAACGGCGTCGGCCCCGATGTCCGAGACGACGGCTTCGATCTGGTCCACCGCAACCCGCGGTGGGAGGGCGTGGATGCCGGTCACGCCCACAGTGTTCTGGGCGGTGGTGGCGACGATGGCGGTCGTTCCGTAGACGCCGCAGCGCAGGAACGCCTTCAGGTCGGCCTGGATGCCGGCGCCCGCGCCCGAGTCGCTGGTCGCCACGCTCATTACCCGTTTCACGAACTCACCTCCGGAGGGTAGCTTTCTCTCTATCAAGGTTCTGCACAGAGCCGGCGAGCGTGTTCAGGTCGAAGGTGCTCC
Organism: Actinomycetota bacterium; assembly: GCA_004563715.1. Classification (GTDB taxonomy): domain Bacteria; phylum Actinomycetota; class Rubrobacteria; order Rubrobacterales; family Rubrobacteraceae; genus SIRX01. The sequence goes on from SIRX01000098.1 coordinate 29,469, forward strand.
GCCGGGGCGTGAGCACGACCGAGACGGCCACCGAGACGGCGGCGGCCGCGACGAAGGCCCCGAGGAGGCTGCCGCGGGTCATTTCCGGGTCCGGGAAGAGCAGGGCGCCGGCGCCGAGCCCGGCCAGGGTGGCCACCACCGCCGCCCGGCCGGTGTACCGCTCGCTGTAGAGCCCGTAGAACATGGGGAACACCGCCGCCGCGCAGACCAGGTCGGCGAGCAGCAGCAGGTAGAGCACGCTGTAGCCCTGGGCGGCGATGGCCAGGAGGGGCACGGCGAGGACCAGGGTGGAGAGCCGGGAAGCCCCCAGCAAGAACCGCGCCCGGGCCCGGGGGACCGCCCGCCGCAGGTCCACGGCGACGATGCTGGCGATGCCGTTGAAGAGCGAGTCGGCGCTGCTCATGACCAGGGCGAGCCCCAGGACCACGAGCGCGGCCGCCAGCCAGCCGGGCAGGGCCTCCAGTAGCACGCCGAACAGGGCGATAGAAGGGGTCTCCGCCAGCCCCAGCCCAACCGCGGCCAGCCCGAAGAGGCCCGTCACGAACACCAGGGGAACGACCACCACGGCGGAGATCAAGAAGCCCCGTCTCAGGGCGCCGGGGTCGCGCACAGCGTAGACCCGCTGCCAGTAGCCCTGGTGGAAGAGGTTGGCGGCCAGGATGGCGATAATGAAGGTCAGCGCCGCTTCGAGCCCCGTTATGTTGCCCCACTGCAACAGCTGCGGGGCTTCCTCTGCGAGCCCGGCGGCCGCCGGCCGGAAGCCGCCCAGCAGGAAATACGCCGCGACCACGACGACCGCGAGGAGCGGCAGGATCAGGGCGCTCTGCACGCTGTCCGTGAAGATCGAGGCCCTCAGCCCGCCGTAGGCGGTGTAGGCCAGGGTGGCGGCCACGACGGTCAGAGCCGTGGCCCACAGGGGAACGCCGGCGACGAGGTTGACGATGAGGGCCATCCCGGTGACCTCCGCAGCCAGGAAGATGAACATGTAGAACAGCATCACGAACAGGGTGAAGAGGTACATGCCCCGACCGTAACGGTAGAAGACGTACTCGGTCAGCGAGTGGCCCCCGGGCATGACGCGGCGGATGCGCTGCCCCAGGAAGATAAAGGCCACGAGCGGCGCCGCCGCCCCCAAGGAGTAGCCCAGGATGGCGGGCAGGCCGCCCCAGGTGGCCGCCTCCGCCGGGCCGAACAGGATCCAGGCCCCCATCCCGGAGGCCACCAGCGTGGCCGCGGCGGCCACGCTCCCAACGGTGCCCCGGGCGGTTACGTACTCCTCCAGGGTGACGCCCCGGCCCCGGAAGTAGAAGATGCCGGCCGCCGCGAAGCCCAGCGACACGAGCAGCACGAGCGTAAAGGCGAACCAGGCGCTCACCGGCGCCCACCTCTATCCTCGTTCACTTTCTACCTCCGTTCTGGTCGTTGGCCGTGAAGAAGGCCAGCTCGAGCTTCATCGCCCGGCGGTAGGCGTTACGCACGGCTGGCTCGTCCTCCGAGTAACGGTCGAGCAGCCCTTCGAGCCGGACGGCCAGCGCCTCGAACTCCTCGCTGGAGTACGTCTCGATCCACTCCGCATAAGGGTTGTCCTCGTCCGGTCTCTCCCCGGCCAGGGACTGCCCCAGGAAGGCGTAGAGCCTCATGCAAGGCGTCATGGCGGCGCAGGTCTCACCCACGCTGCCGAGGGAGGCGGTCGCCAGCAGGAAGTCCGTGTAGGCGAGCGTGGCCGCGGCGGGCGCGACCGCCTCCAACCCAACCCCCCACCGGGCCGCGTAGCCCTCGTGCAGCTTCAGTTCCTCCAGCACCCCCGAAAGCAACTCCGCGAAGTCCTGCAGGCCGCCCCCGTCGGGGCATCGGGCCAGGGCCAGCGCGTAGGCGCGGGCGAAGCTCTCCAGGAAAAACGCGTCCTGGGCGACGTAGCCCTGGAAGCTCTGCAACGGCAGGCTCCCGTCAGCGAGCCCGCGCACGAAGGGGTGCTCGAGCGCCGCCCGGGCGAGGTCTTCGTTCTCCCGCCACAACCCCCTTGCCAGGCTCATCGTCCACCGCCCAACCAGGCCATCTGCCAGAAGTCTCGCTCCAGCCGGCAGACCTTCAGAAAGGCCGCGGCGGCCCGTTCCCGCTCCTCCTCGCCGGCGTCCCGCAGGGCGGCGTCGGCGGAGTCCTCCAGCCCGGCGACGTAGTCGGCGAACTCCGGCGTGGTCCAGTGCTCGACGAACTCCCGGTAGTCCGGGTGCCCCGGCGCGGCGCCCCGCCAGGACTCGAGGTACACCTCCTCCAGGGCCCACAGGGCGGTGATCGCCACGGGGTAGGGCTCGTTCTCCAGCCCCGCGAGAAAGTCGCGGTAGGCTCCGGTAGCCGGGAGGAACGGCGCGTCCAGCCCCAGCGCCCGCTCTCCGGCCTTCTCCTCAAACCAGCCGAGCTCGGCCTCGACGGCGACCAGGCCGCCGGCGAGCACCGCCTGGTCCGGCCGCGGCGAGCGGGCCAGCAACCGGGCCTGGAACACCAGCAAGTCGGCCACGAACCGGTAGTCCTGCGCCAGCCAGGACTCGAAGGCCCCGGCGGGCAGGCTCCCGTCACGCACCGACTCCAGGAAAGGATGGCTTACGGCTTCCCGCCATTCCGCCGGGTAGCCTGGTGGCAGGTCCCGGGCCCTCATGCGACCTCCCGGACGGCCGTCTGGGAGCCGAGCTTCTGCTGCCGGGCCGAAGGCAACGCCTGGGAGAGCGCCCGGAGCAACGGAACAACGACGAACAGGGCGACGAGCAGGCTCGGCACCAGGTAGGCCGCGTTGTAGGCCGCCGAGTACACCAGCGGGTTCCAGCCCTCCGGGGCGTAGGCGGCGAAGAACGCCACGCCGGAGACGAAGTGGCAGGCGAAGCGGGCGGCCACCGCGGTGACGGTCCCCAGCATCGCGCCGCGCACCGTGGGCGGAAAGAGCCCGGCGAGCCCGAGGGCGGCAAAGGGCAGCGGGTAGTCGAAGAGCACCTGCACGGGGTGTAGGATCACCGGGTTGACCGCCAAGTTCAGCAGCCCGTAGGCTCCGCCGGCGAGCACCCCTACCCTCCAACCCTGGCGCAAGGCCAGCAGTATAAGGGGCAGCATCTCCAGGGACACCGAGCCGCCGAAAGGCATCCTGAAGACCGTTATGAGGCCCAGAACGAACGCCAAGGCTATCGCGAGCGCCGCCTCGGCGAGAACCCGGGTATCTTTGAACGCGTTCAAGGCGCATCCTCCTTCGGATGTGTGGGGATGCGCCGACAAGACTCTGGATCTCCCTGCGCCGGCATTACCCGGATCAGGTTCAGCGGGTCGGCGTCTGCGGACGCCCTCTCAGCCTCGCGGCTCCCCGGTTTGCTTTGCTGCTACTTAGTGTACATCAACCGGCCCGGTGCCCGCCAGCAGCAGGAGCCCCAGGACCGTCGCCGCGTCGGTGATACCGCCCTCCTTCACCAGCTTCCGGGCCTCTTCCAGCGGCAGCTCTACGACCTCGATAAACTCCGTGGGCTCCGGCCGCGGCCCCTCCACCTTCCACGCGGCCTGGCAGCGGAAGAGGTGACACACCTCGTTGCTCCGCCCGGTGCTGGTGTGGACGGAGGTCAGGTACTCTAACCCCCGGGCTCCGTAGCCGGTCTCCTCGAGCAACTCCCGTTCCGCCGCCCGCCGGGGATCTTCGCCCGGGTCCACACCGCCGCTGGGCAGCTCCAGCGTGAAGCCCCCGAGCGGCTGGCGCCACTGGCGAACGAGCACGATCCCGCCAGCCGCCGTCACCGGCACGACCGCCGCGAAGCCGCCGGCCTCCAGCACCCCGTACTCGATGATCGCGCCGTCGGGCAACTCCACCCGGTCCACCCGGAAGGCGCACCAGGGGTTTTCGTAGGCGTAGTCCCGCTCGAGCGTCCGCCAGCTACCGTCTCTCATGGCGGGTAGAGTTTAGCGCACCGCGTTGTATAATCCCGCCTCGTGAACGCCACCGGAGACAGAAACCCCAGGGGACTCCTGGAGGGGTTCAGGCTCGGCGCGAGCCTGTTCGTCCCCGCCCCCGCGGCCCGGCTCTACGAGGCCCTGCTGGACGTGGGCAGCTTCCCGCGCTGGGTCCCGGTGGTACGGCGTGTAGAGGTGCTCGAAGGGCCTCCGGGGCCGGGCATGGTCTCGGAGTGGGAGGTCTCGCTGCTCGGGATAAGGAAGAAGGTGCTCAGCGTCCTGGAGACGGCGGAGAACTCCACCCTGCTACGCTGGTCCTACGGAGGACCCGTCCTCGGCTGGGGAGAATGCGTGCTGCAGGACCGGGGCGGCGGCACGCTGGCCTCTTTCTCCACGGAGCTGCGCGTCGCAGAGCCGGTGTTGGAGAAGCTGACACGCAGGTTGCCCGTCTACAGCCTGGCCACGAGCCAACTCCGGCGCTCGCTGGCCCATCTGGGGCAGATGGTCTGCGACGAGGCGGGCTCCAACCAGGTGCTGGTGGGCCCGCTGGTGGAGTCCCGTTAACGAAAACGCAGGAAAAAGGAGGGGCCGCAGCCCCTCCTGACCGACCTTCCCAACGGGTCTTCCGGAAACCCTACTTACTCGAAGTAGTCGGCGTTCTTGGAGATGTAGGACTCCATCTCGTCGGGAACCTCGTCCTCCGGATAGATGGCCTCCACCGGGCACTCCGGCTCGCAGGCGCCGCAGTCGATACACTCCTCGGGGTTGATCAGGAACTGGTCGCCGGCGTCGTAGATGCAGTCGACGGGGCAGACCTCGACGCAACTCTGGTCCTTGGTGCCGATGCACGGCTCTGTGATCACATAGGTCATACTCTCTCAGCCTCCTCTCGGGAACCTCTCGCTCGTCTACCCGCGTTATATCAGCGCGGACAAACCCCAACCACGACCCGATGCCCCCCATCATCGCGGGCCATGACTGGGGTCATGGACGCGTGTGACCCAGATCAAAAACAGTTCTTACTGCAAACTGCTCTCAGGTGCGGGCCCGAAGTTCGGCGGGTTTGAGTATGGTGATGGCTTTGTTGTCCAGCTCCAGGATGCCGTCGCGGGCGAGCCGGGAGAGGGCTCGGGAGAGAGCTTCGCGCGAGATGCCGGTAGCCTCGGCCATCTCCTGGCGGGAGAGCGAGGGCTCGAAAACGACGCCCGTGCGAGTCACGCGGCCCTCCTCGGTGGCGAGGTTCAGCAGCATGCGGGCGACGCGCTGCGGGGCGCTGTGGAAGACGAGGTCGCCCACGAGGTCCTCCAGCTCGCGGTTGCGGGCGGCCAGGGTGCGGGCGAGGCGGATGGCGCCCTCGGGAAAGCGGCCCATGACCTCCAGCAGGTCGTCCCGGAAGACCGCGTAGAGCACGCAGTCGGTGAGGGCCGTGGCGCCCTGGCTCTGAGGCTTGCCCTCCAGCGCCGAGGCGAGGCCCACCACCGAGCCGTCGCCGACGACGCCCAGGATCTGGTCCCGGCTCTTCGGGCCTCCGGAGGAACGGTAGAGCTTTATGCGTCCCTCGCGGGTGAAGTACACCGCCCCCGACGGCTCCCCCTCGCGGTAGAGTGCGGTTCCGGCCCCGATCTCCAGCACTGCGGCGGCGATGGCGAGAGCCTGAAAGAAGTCCTCCTCCAGACCCTCCAACACCTCGAACTCCTTGAGCCCATCTAGCTTCGTCAGGTGCTCTACGGCCCGGCAGCGGGCCCCCGGCAGCCGGGCCCAGGAGGGCGGCGCGTTCTCACCGTACACGGCCTGTGTCCTTATCATCCGAAAAAGCAGATCTCACGAACCCTTTATACGCCAAGTCACGAGAATTTGCAGTAAGCCGGCCATCCTGTAGACCCCGGGAGCCCGGTCCCATAAGATAACCTGCACGGGAGCGGGGTCGAAAGTCCCGGCCGGAGACCGTGCGAGCAAAGGAGTTTTCATGTTGGAAGGCAAGGTAGCGATGATCACCGGCGCGAGCCAGGGCCTTGGGAGGGCGCTCGCCCACGCCTACGCGGAAGAGGGCGCGAAGCTCGTCATAAACGCCCGCCGCGAGGAGAGCATCCGGCCCGTCGCCGGGGAGATCGAGAAAAAGGGCGCGGAAGTGCTGGCGCTCGCGGCGGACGTCTCGGTGAGCGAGGACGTGCGGCGGCTCGTCGACGCGGCCGTCGAGCGGTTCGGCCGGATAGACGTGCTCGTCAACAACGCCGGGGTACTGGGCCCGCGGGTGGAGATCCTGGAATACCCCGAGGACGAGTGGCGCAAGGTCATAGACGCCAACCTGACCGGCCTCTACCTGGTTAGCAAGGCGGCGATACCCCACATGCCGGAGGGCGGGTCGATTATCAACGTGGTGAGCGGTGTGAGCGTCGAGGGCCGGGCCGAGTGGGGCGCGTACTCCGTCAGCAAGTTCGGCGTGGAGGGCCTCTCCCAGATCCTGGCCGCCGAGCTTAAAGAGCGCGGCATCCGCTCCAACGCCGTGGACCCCGGCGGGATGCGCACCGACATGCGGGCCGCTGCCTATCCCGAGGAAGACCCCACGACCCGCATAACCCCCGAGGAGAACACCAGCGTGTTCCTCTACCTGGCCTCCGACGAGTCAGAGGGCGTGACCGGCAAGCGGTTCAAAGCGCAGGAGTTCCAGAAAGCATAGGTTCGGGGTGCTGACCATCGAGGAGTACCGGGTCCTCAACGCCTGTGCCGACGAGCCGGAGCTCTTCTACTTCCCTTTCGCGGAGCTCAACTACGGCAGCCCGATACTCGCTGTTTACAACGTAACCCCGGATCAGAAGGCTGGAGCAGATCGAGAACCAAAGGTTTCCGGAGAAGCGGTGGCGCGTATTATCACCGGGCTCATCCGCGCGGGCCTTCTGCGATGCTGCCGGGCACCCCGCGAAGCGGAACGGTGCCGCGAGGTCTCGGAGCCTTACGAGAAGGAGTTTGCCGTATACGCCGGCTACGATTGCTTGAGCTGGCAGCACCACGTCGAGCGTTTCGGGTACGGCCCGCACGAGTTCGAGGTTACGGAAGCCGGGCTGGAGGAGATCCGGAAGCCCATCTACGACCGTTGCCCCCGGAAGCTGGGCTGGGAGTAGCCCTAAGCTACATCTACCAGCTCGGCCTGGACGATCAGGCGGTCGGAGTAGTCGGGGAGGGTGCAGGTCTGGAGGGTGACGATGTTCTTGCCGGGGACCGGCTCGGTTACGGAGAGGTCTGTGGGCCCCACCACGAACTCGCTAAAGACCCGGTAGGTGTAGCGGGTACCGTTGGCGTCTTCGAGGAAGATCTCATCCCCGTTCGTCAGCCTGTTGAGGTCGAAGAAGGCGAGAAAGCTGTCGGTGCCCGGGTAGCCAAGCCGGTGGCCGGCGATGTAGACGTTGGCCTCTTCCTCCCAGGGGAAGCCGGTGCCTTCGAGGTGGATGGCCGCGTTCTCGCCCAGGGCGTCGATGTCGGCACCCGGCGAGTAGGGCACGGTGTCGTCCTCGATCCGGCTCATCTTGGGGACCGTCAGCTTGAGAGTCTTATCCTCCGGCCCTCCGGCGGCTACCTCGCCGCCGGAATCCAGCTCGGGCACGTTGAAGCCGCCGGGTTGGGCCTCGTTGGTGGCCGGGTTGTCCAGGCTCTGCCCGAAAAAGAACGCCGTGAGGAGCGCGACGCCACCCAGGATCATGGCCAGGCTCAACAGCCCGGCGAGCAGGCCCCCGAGTCGGGATTTGCGGTTGCTGTACTTTTTCATAGTGAGCCTGATTCTAACATCGACCCGCTAATCGCTCTTTTCTACCGGCAGGTCTTCCCTGGAACCCCACTCGTTCCAGGAGCCGTCGTAGTTAGTGAGTTTGCGGTAGCCCAGCCGGTGCAGCGCGAAGAGCGGCACCGTGGCTGCCACCCCGCCGTTACAGTAAGCCACGATGGGCCGCTCCCGGTCTTCGGGCACACCAGCTTCCCGCAGCTTCTCTTCCACGACCTCTTCGGGAAGAAAGCCGCCCTCGGGGTCCAGGAGGCTGTCAGCGTGGAGGTGGCGCGCGCCGGGCACGCGGCCGGTCCGGCCCTGGCCGCGCGAGACCTCGCCCGTGTACTGACCCCGGTCGCGGGCGTCGAGGATAAAGCTCTCTGCCCCATCGGCCGCGGTTAGAACCGCCCCGGCGGTGGCGCGCCAGCCCGGCCGCGTCCGGGGAGTGAAGTTGGCCGGGGCGGGGTTCGGCACCTCGTCCGTTACCGGACGGTCCTCCGCGATCCAACGCTTCCAGCCGCCGTCGAGGACGGAGACTTTCTCGTGGCCGTAGTAGGTGAGCGCCCACCAGAGGCGGGTGGCGAACTGGCCGCCCGCGTGGTCGTAGGCGACGACGTGCGTGTCATCGCCGATGCCAAGCGAGCCCATCAGCGAAGCGAAGCGGTCCGGGGGCGCCACCTGGACCGGCACCGGGTCTTCGGGGTCGGTTATGTCCCGGGTCCAGTCCACGTACACGGCGCCGGGTACGTGCGCCGCCTCGTACTCGTCACGGGCGGCCAGGTACTCGGCTTCCTGGCGGCCGCCGCCCAGGTCCCTCTTTCTCACGTAACCCCGCACGTCCACCACGCGCAGGTGCGGGTCGACGAGATGTCCCTCCAGCCAGACCGGCTGGACGAGGGTATCGAAGTCCTTCATCTCATTCCTCCTCGAAAAGGTCGTGGTCGCGGGCGTAGGCGTGGGCCAGCTCCCGCGCTTTTTCAGTGTCGTCCTGGGAGAGGCGGCCCTCTACGACCTCGCCCTCCAGGTAGTCTTTTAGGGGTTTGATCCAGCGTCCCGGTCCCCGGCCGAACATCGCCATCAGGTCGTTGCCGTCGAGCGGGCTCTTGAGCTTCTCGATCTCGTCCTGCTCCCGGACCTCTTCGACCCGTCCTTTGAGGCTACGCCACGACTCCTCGGCGACGCGCCGGCGGCGCGGGGCGCTGCCGGTTATGTCGGCGCGGGCGAGCTTGAGGAGCGTATCCACCGTGGCGAGCGTCCGGCCGCCGCGCACGAGGTGCGTGTCCCGGACAAAGCGCCGCACGGCGGAGTCGGTCCACGGGTCGCGGCCCACGGCGTAGCTCATCGGGCGCATGTGGTGGGCGACGAGGTGGCTCACGGCGTCTACGTCGTCCTTCGGGTAGGCGAGCCGCTTCATCGCCCGCCGGGCGATGGCCGCCCCGACGTTCTCATGGCCGTAGAAATGGACTTTCTTCGGCACCGTCCGGCCGCCGCACCGCTCGCACTCCCCCTCGCCGGTGGTCTTGCTAACGGACTTCGTGCCGCAGAAGGTGCAGCGGTGCTCGTAGACCAGGGTGCGAGGCTTGCCGATGTCGTGGAAAAACGCGGCCTTGCGCAGGACGGGGTCCGGCTCGACGTTGCCGACCACGATCAGGGTGTGCTCGAAGACGTCCTTGTGGTGGAACTCCGCCTCCTGCTCCACGGCGAGCGTCTCCAGGAACTCCGGCACGACGTACCTCATGAGCCCGAGCCGCACCAGCGTCCGGAGCCCGCCGGAGACGTTCTTCGAGACCAGGATCTTCTCGAACTCCTCCCTGATACGCTCGGCGGAGATGCTCTCCAGCCAGCCGGCGTTCTCCCGGATGGCTTTCTCCAGGTCCGGGGTCATGGCGAAGGGCTTCTCCGGCTCCGAGAGCGTCGCCTCGAAGCGCACCGCCCGCAGCATCCGCAGCGGGTCGTCGCGCATCCGGTCCAGCGGGTCGCCGACAGGCCGGATCACGCCGCGCTCCAGATCCTCCCGGCCTCCGAAAGGGTCCAGGACCCCGCCAGAGAGCGTGTCGGCGGCGATGGCGTTGATGGTGAAGTCCCGCCGCGCCAGGTCTTCCTCCAAGCTGTCTCCGAAGTCCACCTCCGGGTGACGGCTGCCCGCGGTGTACAGGTCGCTCCGGTAGGTCGTCACCTCCACGTCGTAGCCGGACAGATGGGCGCCGATGGTCCCGAACCGCTCGCCCACGGCCCACAGGTGCTCCGCGTGCGGCCTGAGGAGCCTCTTCACCTCACCCGGGCGCGCGCCGGTCGCCGCGTCCACTTCCGGGTGCGTCCCGCCGAGCAGCGCGTCCCGCACGTAACCGCCCACCAGGTACAGTTCGTACCCCGCCTCGCGGAAATCTTCCCCGAGGCGCGAGAGGGGTTCCGGTATCTTCACGCTGTTTACGCCGGTCATCACGGGTTAGATTCTAGTAGCTGAACGCCCTGCGTCTATACAAGCCCGGAACAACGGGCGTAAAAGCCGGCAGATGGCCGCCGGCTAGCCGGAGATAGCCGCTTCGCGGGAAGGAAAAACGTCGAAGTACTCTCCGAAGCCGGTAACGCCGAAGATACGCTTCACGGCCTCCGACGGGGAGGCGAGGCGGAAGTCCACGCTTTGCTGGTCGAGCTGGTCCTTGGCCCGCATAAACATGGATAGGGCGGTAGAGTCCATAAAAGTGATCCCGCCCAGGTCCACCACCACGGCGCCGCCCTCGCCGGCCCCGCGCTCGATGGCGTACTGAACTTTGGGCGCGGTGTGGAGGTCCACCTCGCCCCGCACCGCGATAACGGAGTATGCGTCGGAGTGCTCGACGACGCTTACCTCAAAGTCCATGCCGCATTCCCCACTTTCGACTCCAGGTACGCCACAGCGCAAGGATATTAACCCAACTGCTCCGAATGTTAAACCACACCTTTCCCGTCTCCTCCCCGAAAATACGGTCTCTGGTAACATTGAAGGTCATGGAGCAGCGAATGCCGACAGAGCGGGTGGCGATCTTCGTCGACGGGGCGAATCTCTACCACTCGATCAAGAGCTACTACAAAGGTGTTCTGGACTACGAACAACTGCTCTCGGCGGCCCTCGACGGTCGTAAGCTGCTGCGGGCGACCTTCTACATCGTCGAGAAACAGGAGCCGGACGAGACCTCCGGGACCCGCTCCTTTGTCTACAACCTGAACAAGTTCGGCTACAAGGTGCGCTCCAAGCCCCTCATCGTCCACGAAACGACGACGCCCGAAGGGGAGAGAAGCATCTCGCACAAGGGCGACTGGGACATTGGCATTATCGTGGACATGATGCGCCTCGCCGAACACGCCGACACCTACGTGCTGGTCTCCGGCGACGGCGACTACGTCGAGGCCGTCGAGTACCTCCAGAGCGAGAAGGGCCTGCGCGTCGAGGTCGTGAGCGCCGCCCAGTGTACCGCCCAGACCCTCCTGGACGTCTGCGACCTCCACACCGACCTGGCCGACATCCCGAACCTGTTCCGGGAGAAAACGCCGGGCTACCGGCACCAACAGGCTACCGGCGTCTCGGCCTGAGCCTGTATCCCGGCCAGGAGGCAACGTCCCCGAACGGGACGGCGCGAAGCCGGGCCTAAGGCTCCCCCACCACGCGGACTTCGGGCTCCAGATCTATGCCCAGCCTCTCGCGCACGGTGGTTTTTACCAGCCGGATCAACTCCAGGGCGTCCTCCGCCGTGCCGCCGCCAAGGTTGACGAAGTAGTTGGCGTGTACCGGCGAGACCTCGACGTTGCCTACCCGCGTGCCCTTGAGCCCGGCGGCCTCTATCACGCGGCCGGGGAAGTCACCCGGTGGACGCTTGAAGGTCGAGCCGCAGCTCGGCTTGTTCGGGGAGCCGCCCATTCGCTGCTTTCGGAACCCTTTTATGCGGGCCTTCAGTTCCTCCGGGTCGCCGGGCGCGAGCGTGTAGCCGGCGCGCAGCACCACCCAGTCCGGGTGCTCGTGCAGGACGCTGCGCCGGTAGGAGAGGCCCAGTTGCGCGTTCGGCACGCGGTCCACCTCTCCGCCGCGGAAAACGTCCGCCCAGTCGAGAACCTCCACGGTCTCCGAGCCGTAGGCCCCGGCGTTCATGAAGACCGCGCCCCCGACGGTGCCGGGGATGCCGGTCGCGAACTCCAGGCCGGCGAGGCCGCGCGCGGCGGTCGTGTTGGCGAGCACGGGGTAGAGCACCCCGGCGTCGGCTACCACCCGGTTTCCGGTGACCTCCACGTTCGTGAGCGCCTTGGCGAGCCGGATTACGAGCCCCCGGATGCCGCCGTCGCGCACCAGCACGTTCGTCCCGCCGCCGAGCACGGTGACCGGGAGCCCGTGCTCGCGGGCTTTCCGCGCCGCATCGATCAACTCCTCGACGCTCCGGGGCTCCAGGAGGATGTCGGCGGGGCCCCCGATCTTCCACGCCGTGTAGCGCCGCAGCGGCTCGTCGAACTTGGCCGTGGGAAACAGCGCGTGTAAAGTATCCAGATGCACCAGGGAGAATATAGAGTACGGGAGAAGGTTTTGCAGGCTCCCCGGGGGCCGCGGTTCAGGCACAAACCGGAGCTAAAGGAGGTGCCGGGCATGGAGACACAAGCAGCGAATCCGAGCCAACCTCGTCCAGGTGGTACGCGATGAAGGCGATGGCGCTGGCGGCCGGTAAGGGTACCCGGCTCTTCCCTCTCACGGGCGAGGTACCCAAGCCAATGGCCCCGGTCGTGGACACCCCGATAATCGAGCACATCTTCGGCCTGCTGGCCACCCACGGCGTGGACGAGGTCTACGTGAACGTCCACTACCTGGCCGACGCCCTGCTCGAGGCCTACGGTGAAGAGTCCCGGGTAAACGGCATGTCGGTGAGCCTCAGCCGGGAGGAGCGGCTGCTGGGAACCGCCGGGGGCGTGCGGCGGCTGGCGGAGAAGTTCGACGACACCTTCGTTATCGTCTCCGGCGACGCCCTAACCGACGTGGATATCCGGGAGCTGGTCACCTTCCACAAGGAGAAAGACGCTTTAGCGACAATCGCGCTCCACCGGGTCTTCGACACCTCCGAGTTCGGGGTGGTCGAGATAGACGAAGAAGACAGCATCCGGGGGTTCCAGGAAAAACCCGACCCGCAGGAGGCGATCAGCACGCTCGCCAACAGCGGTATCTACGTCTTCGAGCCGCGGGCGCTAGAGTACATCCCGGAGGACACCTTCTTCGACTTCGCCCGGGACGTCTTCCCGAAGTTCCTGGAGAACGGGGAGCGTTTCGTAGGCTACCAGGGCGACTTCTACTGGTCGGACATCGGGACGCTGGAAGCCTACCGGCAGGCCCAGTACGACGTGCTCTCGGGCCGGGTGCGGGTAAAGATCCCGGGCGAAAAGCGCGGGGAGAACCTCTGGATCGGGGAGGACGCCCAGATCCACCCCTCCGCCAGCCTCGAAGGCTACGTGGTGGTGGGACGTGACGCGGTTATCGGGCGGGACGTGGCGCTCGCGGGCGACGTCACGGTAGGGAGCGACTGCTGGGTGCGGCCCGGGGCGACGATCAAGAGCAGCATCCTGCTCCCCGGCGCCAGCGTGGGCGACGGCGCCTACCTGGAAGACTGCATCGTAGGCCACCGCTACGACGTTCGGCCCGGCGAGACGATCAGGGGCGGGGCCCTGATCCGGCGCTCCTCGCGCGCTTAAGAGCGTCTCAAGACCTCTGATCCGGCTTGACGAGCCGGTAGCCGAAACCCCGGACGGTCTCTATGAGGCGGGGCTTTGAGGAGCTGTCGCCGAGCTTGTTGCGGAGACGCTGGACGTAGACGTTGACGGTTCGCTCGTCTATGTACTCGTCCTCGCCCCAGACCTGCCGCAACAGCAACGGCCGCGGGAAGACCCGGCCGGGGCTCTGGGCCAGCGTGTGCAGCAGTTTGAACTCCCGGGGGGAGAGAAGTATCTCCTCTCCCCCTTTCCGCACGGAGACCTGCTCCGGGTCGATCTCCAAATCTCCTACGTAGACCTTCCCCGGCGAGGCCCCGGCATACTCCTTTTTGCGGAAAATTTGCTTTACCCGCGCCACCAGTTCCCGAGGGTTGACCGGCGAGCGCATATAGTAGTCAGCGCCGAGTTCGATGCCCACGATCCGGTCCATCGTATCCTCGTCCCGCAAAAGCGCGACGGTCGAGACCCCCGGTTTCTGCACCGCAGAGATCACCTGAAATCCCCGCTCGTCGGGCAAGCGGTTGTCTACTATGGCGACCCCGAAGTCCTGGCCTTCGGCCACCTTCCGTGCCTGAGCCCCCGTTCCGGCCGGCAACACCCGCCATCCCTCTCCCGAGAGGGATCGCCGCAGATGCAACCGCTCTTCATCGTTTGCTATAACGAGCAGAACAGTTTCACTCAAGCTACCACGATCACCTTATTCTCTAACACCAGCAACGACCTACTAAATTATATCCTCAAACCGTACCGGATAACCTTCTGGCCTTGAGTACCCTCCAGGTCGGGGTTATCATAGACGGTTGAGTGCGCTCGTAGCTCAGCCGGATAGAGCGTCTGACTACGAATCAGAAGGTCGCAGGTTCGAGTCCTGCCGAGCGCGCTTCCAAAAGCCCTGCAAATGTAGGGCTTTTTTTCTTAGTTACAGGTTCTCTGTACAAG
>SIRX01000099.1 GCA_004563715.1 Actinomycetota bacterium
TTGAGCGGGCCGAGGCCCAGAGGGGGGCGTTGCAGAGCCTGGTAGAGGAGTCGGTGGACGCTTACATGGATCTGGTGTACGCGCCGCTCTCCTACTACAAGGAGGGCCTGCAGGTAGCCAAGAAGGCTGCCAGGTAAGCAGCGCAAAGCTCGAGAACGGAGGGGGACTCTTCGAGTTCTAGAGCGGCCGGGCCCTTTGGGGCCCGGCTTTTTTCGTGCTGCGCTACTGGCCGGGTTCCCAGGTGAGGCTCGTCCGGCCCAGGGAGGGTACGACCTCGTCCTCGGCCACCACCTCTCCGTTGGCGACGATCTGGACCGTCATGGTCCCCGGGTCACCCTGCTTCTGGAAGGAGGCCCGGATCGCCTGGGTATCCTCCGTTACCGGTACGCGGTAGCGGGCCGGCGCGACGCCGCCGACGTAACGGGTGCCCTCGGCGCCCCGGATGGCGCCCCGGAAATCTACCTCGTCGCCCATCACCCTTATGGTTACGACCTGGGCCGCGGGGGATACTCCCTCCGCGGCGTCCTCACCGTCCGGGACCGGGGCCGGGTCTTCCGGGGCCGGGTCGTCCGGCGGGTCCGGTTCGGGGAGGGGTTCCTCGGTGTCCGGTTGTTCGGGACGCTCGATCGGGGCGTCGCTCCCGAGGGGGGCGTCGCCGCTCACCAGGGCTGACACCGCGACGGTCGCCAGCCCTCCAACACCAATTATCAAGGCTATTGCTACTCCAAGGACCAACCGGCTCAAGGCTCCCCTTTCCTGGATCGGTATGCCGAACAAGGTTAGGATACCAGCCTCCGGGAGGAGGCGGGCGTTTGGAGGGCCGAAAATCCGGGCCCGGAGTCCTTGAGGCGTTGGATTTACGGGGTGGTACGGGTACTGGCTCCCGGCCTATGGTCCGTTTCCGGCCGGCGGGGCCGCGCGCCCGGAGAGGCCGGGAACAGGGGCGCAGAGTTGGCCGGGCCGTTCTACGCTGGGGGAGCCTTGCGTATCATGGGCCGCGGCGCGGCGGCGTCACGACCCTGCCGGACGAGCATTTAGGAGGTTGAATCCATGATCGAGTACTGGGAGGCTTTGCTTACCTCGGTGCCTCTGACGCAGGTACTGGTCTCGCTCGGCGTGGTGGCCGGGGGTACGCTGGCCGGGCTTCTCTTCGAGAAGCTGGCGCTCAAGAGGCTCTATCACACCGTGTCGCGCACGTCCTGGGACGGCGACGAGATCGTGGTCTACTCCCTGCGCCACGTGGTCACCGTCTGGTTCGCCCTCGCCAGCATCTACTTCGTGATCCTGCGCCGCGACATAGAGCCGGCGCTGGCGGAGCTGTTGAAGGACGCGTTGCTCATAGCGTTCGTGATCTCCGTGGCCGTGGTAACCGCGCGGATCGCCGCCGGGCTCGTGCGGCTCTACTTCAGCCGGGTGCAGGGGTTGCCCTCGTCGTCGCTCATCACGAACGTGCTGAGGACCATCATCGCGGCGCTCGCCGCCCTCGTTATCTTGCAGAGCCTGGGCGTGAGGATCACCCCGGTGCTCGGGGCCCTGGGGATCGGGGGGCTGGCCGTGGCCCTGGCGCTGCAGGAAACGCTGGCGAACCTGTTCGCCGGCATCGTGATAATCCTGTCGCGGCAGCTCCGCCCGCACGACTTCGTGAAGCTCAGCTCCGGGGAGGAGGGCTACGTGCAGGACATCTCGTGGCGGAACACGACCATCCGGGAGTTGCCGAACAACATGATCATCGTCCCCAACTCGGAGCTAGCCTCCTCGATCGTGACGAACTACTACCAGCCCGCGCGCCAGATGTCGGTGTTGCTGAACGTCGGCGTCAGCTACGACAGCGACCTGGAGCACGTCGAGGAGGTCACGGTGGCGGTGGCGACGGAGGTAATGGCGGAGATCGAGGGCGGCGTTCCCGAATCGAGGCCGTTTATCCGGTACAACAACTTCGGCGACTTCAGCATCGACTTCACCGTCATCATGCAGACCAGCGAGGTCGTGAGCCAGTACCTGATCAAGCACGAGTTTATCAAGCGGCTGCACCGGCGCTACGGGGAGGAGGGGATAGAGATACCGTTCCCGATCCGCACCATCCACTCCCCGGGAGGGCGTACCGGTGGCAACGGCGTCTCCGCGCCGGACGGCTAGGAGACGGGCTCCAGGCTTATGGTAAGCCCCTCGGCCTGGAGCTGCTCTTTGTACAGCTCGGCAAGCTCCTTGTGGCACCGCTTCACCACCGCCTGGCCCGTGGTGTGGGCTTCCCACATGATCTTCGTGGCCTTCTTCACGCTCATGCCGGGGACGACCTTCTTGAGGATGATCACCACCCGGGGCATGGAGTTGTTCCAGTCGTTGTGGAGGACCACGTTCCACGGGGGCTCGGGCCGGGCCTTGTTCGCCGCCTGGTTTCGCTGCTCTTTTCTGGTCTGCATACCGGACATCACGAGCACATTGTCGCGCTTTTTCCCGCGGAGCGCATCGGCCAAAGATCACATAAATATTCGGGACGTCGCCGGCTAGCCAGGAGGCCCGAGCCGGTCTTTGTCGGAAAAATAGGCCGTATGGCACATGCGCCCGGGTTTCTCCGCCCCTACCATAAGGTCATTACCCATTACCTGTGCCGGGCGGGCCTTCTTCATCCTCCCTCAAACACCGCCCGGCCTTCTTTAGAGAGGCGTCTCCAGAGAACAGTACCGTCTGGCCCTGGCGCTCGGGAATGACCAGGGGTACACCCGCTGCAAGGTCGGCATCCCACACCGGACGGCAGCAAAGCTGCGCTCGGAGAACTAGACAACTGACAGCAGACGCCCGAGTAGGAGATAGAGAGCATGCGGGAAAGGGCTTTGTTGCTCGGCGGCGGAGTAGCGATCCACGCTGTCGTACGCCTCCGGGTGCCGCACAGCGTCTGAGGGACCCGGCAACGGGAGGCCGGGGAGGCTTACGCTCCCCCTTGCGGGTCGTTCGGCGGCCGCCCGCGCTAAACTTTCGGGCGTCAAGGGCCGACTACTCCTATAATATGATGCCCGGATTACGGTCGTGTTGAAGAGGGTCGTTTGCCGGTGCGGTCTCCGGAGCGTCGGGCTGGCCGGGCCGGCGGGGGGATAGAAACCTGATATGAACTTGCTGAAGGTCCGGGCCGACGACCTGGACTCGCGGCGCAAGGGCCGCGTGCTGGCGATCCTGCTGCTCGGCATCGAGTCGGCGCTCGTCGTGCTGACCGTCCTCAACGTGATCTACGGCGAGACGCAATACTACCTCACCAACGCGACGCTCATCTCGATCGTGCTGGGTCTGTACCTGCTGAACCGCTCCGGCTTCGTGCGCGCGGCCAGCCTGTTGACGCTCGCGCTGTGCGCCGCGACGCCGCTGCTGCTGGTGGACGAGAGCATAACCGGGGCGTACATGGCGATGGTGATCCCGGTGCTCGTCGGCAGCTCCCTCCTGGCGCCCTGGGTGGGGATCGCGGTCGCGGCCCTGATGGTGGTCTTCGCCTTTCTGTTCGGCATAGCCTCCTTAACCCTCGTCATGCTCCTCCCCATAGCCGCGCTCGCGTACCTCTTCGCCCAGAGCGTCCAGACGGCGGAGGACCGGTACCGCTCCATCTTCGAGAACGCTTCGGAGGGCATCTGCCGGAGCACGCCGGAGGGCCGCTTGCTGCTGGTCAACCCGGCCATGGCCGACATCTTCGGCTACGCTTCGCCCGGGGAGATGGTCTCCTCCGTCCGGGACATCGCCTCCGGCCTCTTCGTGGACCCGGGGCAGTGGGACAGGTTGATCGGCCTGCTGGAGGAGCGCGACAGCCTCTCCGGCGCCGAAGGGCTCGCCCGCCGCAAGGACGGCCGGGAGATATGGTGTTCGCTCAGCGCCCGGGCTACGCGGGACGCCTCCGGCAACATCACGGGCGTCGAGGGCTTCGTGGACGACATCACCGAGCGCAAGGCGGCTGAGGAGGCCATGCGCGAGGCCCGCGAGCTGGCCGAGGCCGCCAGCCGGGCCAAGAGCGAGTTCCTGGCGAACATGTCCCACGAGATCCGCACCCCCATGAACGGCATTATCGGGATGACGGATCTGCTCCTGGACACGAAACTCGACGAGGACCAGCGGGAGTTCGCCGAGACCGTGCGCTCCTCCGGCGAGGGACTGCTCGCCATCCTCAACGACATCCTGGACTTCTCCAAGATAGAGGCCGGCAAGGTCACCATCGAGAACACCCGCTTCGACCTGGGCCGGGAGGTCGAAGAGGTGGTGGCCCTGATGGGCGGCCGGGCTTCGGCAAAGGGTCTGGAGCTGGTCAGCTACCTGGAGCCCGGCCTGCCGGCCGCGGTCCGGGGAGACCCTTTCCGGCTGCGCCAGGTGCTCACGAACCTCCTGAGCAACGCCATCAAGTTCACCGGGGAGGGCGAGATCGTGGTGAAGACCGGCCCCGTGCGGGAGGTCGCCGGGACCGTTGAGGTCCGTTTCGAGGTCACGGACACCGGCATCGGGATAACCCGGGACCAGCAGGAACACCTCTTCGAGGCCTTTTCGCAGGCCGACGCCTCCACCACCCGCCGCTACGGGGGCACGGGGCTGGGGCTCGCCATCTCGCGCCAGCTCGTCGAGCTGATGGGGGGGAGATCGGGGTGGAGAGCGAGCCCGGTGCCGGCAGCAGGTTCTGGTTTACCGTGCCGCTCAAGAAGCTGGCGGAGAGCCCGCTGCGCCCCTCGCGGGAGAACTTCCGGCACATCGGAGCCGGCGGCCTGAACGTCCTGGTGGTGGACGACAACGCCACGAACCGCCGGGTGCTGAGCAAGCAGATAAGCTCCTGGGACATGCGCGTCTCGAGCGCCGAGGACGGCCCCAGGGCCCTCCTGAAGCTTCGCCGGGCGGCGCTCAGCGGCCAGGACTACGACGTGGCCGTGCTGGACATGCAGATGCCCGGTATGAACGGCCTGGAGCTGGCCCGGCGTATCAAGGGGGACCCCCGGCTCGCCGGCATCCAGTTGATCCTCCTGGACTCCGTCGGCGGCGAAAACCCGGACAACGCTGCGGAGGCCGGGATACGGTTCTGCCTGACCAAGCCGGTGCGCTCCTCCCGCCTCTACGAGGTGCTCGCCGCGATCGCCGAAGACCTGGGGCTCGGTAGCGCGGCCGACGCCGGAGCTGCGGCGACCGGGGACCCGAACGGGCTCGCGGAAGAGGCCCCGCCGGACCGGGAGTCCCCGGAAGGCCTCGTCCTGCTCGCCGAGGACAACGAGGTCAACCAGCGGGTGGCGGTCAGGATGCTGGAGCGGATCGGCTACCGGGTAGACGTGGTGGAGAACGGCCGGAGAGCCGTCGAGGCGGCAGAGCAAACGGGCTACGCGGCCGTCCTGATGGACGTTCAGATGCCCGTCATGAACGGCTACGAGGCGAGCCGTGAGATCCGGGCGAGGGAAGCGGACGGGCCGCGCCGCACGCCGATCATCGCCATGACGGCCGACGCGATGGAGGGCGACCGGGAGAAGGCCCTGGAGGCCGGGATGGACGACTACGTGACGAAGCCGGTGAGGGTCGAGGTGCTGACGGGCGTTCTGAACCGCTGGACCAGGCCCGAGCCGGATGCGGAGGGCGGCGAAGGCGCCGGCCGGAGAAGCCCGGAAAACGCGGTCCTGGACCGCGAGGTCCTGAGGGCGATAAAGCTCCTCCAGGACGGGGGCTCCCCGGGTCTCCTCGGTGAGCTGGTCGAAACGTTCGTGGAAGACACCGAGCCGCGGTTGAAGGTCCTCGAGCGGGCCGTGACGGAAGGAGACCTCCCCGCCGTGCGGCGCGAGGCCCACGCCCTCGGCGGCAGCGCTGGCAGCCTGGGCGCCGTGAGGGTGGTGAAGCTCTGCGAGAGCCTCCAGCGCGCGGACGAGGAAACCCTGGACCGGGCCGGAGGCCTCGTGGCAGGCCTGGAGAAAGAGTACCGGCGGGCCCGGCAGGCGCTGCTGAAAGAGGCCCGGCAACACACAAAACAATAAACCAGGCTACAGGAGGAGGGGGGCAGGAAAAATGCTGAAGGTTCGGACGCAGGATCTGGACGTGCAACGCAAGATCTGGGTGCCGACGGACCCGGACGTCCGGGCGGGCTCCTGTCCTTCCCTGGCGGAGTGGCTGGGCTGGTCCCGGGAGCGGGTGGCGCGCTGGGTGTCGGAGCGCCCCCACCCGCTCGTGGTGGGGTGGCCCTTTAACGGGACCCGCCGCTGGTACCTGCTCCACCGGCGCCACAACCCGGACGCCGGGGGCTACGTGTGCAGCATCGTGCGGCGCCAGGCGGAGCACCACCGGCTGCTCTTCGAACACGGCGTGGCCGCTATATTGGCCCCGTGCTTCGGTTACGAGCTCCTGACCCGGGGCGAGGACTACACCCGGACGGTCCTGGGTGCCCTGCTGAAGCTGGGCGACGACCCCGTCAACCGGGAGATGTTCGAGGCCGGGGTGCGGCTGCGCTTCTACGGCGACTACGAAGAGGTGCTCGACACCCCGACGTTCCGGCCCATGCTGCGGGCCTGCGAGGAGCTTACGGCCGCCACCGCCACCGGGGACGGCCCGTTGCTGCTCATGGGCCTCTTCGCCGACGCGCCTTACCCGCGCCTGGCGCGTCTTAGCGTGGAGTTCGCCGCCGAGCACGGCCGGCCGCCCGGCCGCCGGGAGTTGATCGAGGCCTACTACGGCGCCTTCGTCCCGGACCTCAGCCTGTACCTGGGCTTCGCCCGGCCCGCCATGTTCGACGTGCCCCTGCTCGCCACCGGCGAAGAGGACCTCTACGCCACCCTCACGCCTTCCCCGGACCTGACCGAAAAACAGCTGCGCGAGATACTCTACGACCACCTGGTCTCGCGCCGCGCCGAAGACCCGGACTACGAGGCGCTCTCCGAGGAGGCCCGCTCGGAGCTCGAACGCTACAACCGGCGCCACCGGGAGATGACGCTGGGAGTCGGCCGCATCGACCCCGTCACCGGCCTGTGGAACCCCCTCTTTCCCTGCCCGGAGAACCGCCCGCAGGCCGGGGGACCCTCCGGCGGGGAATAGCGTCCCCGGACCCCGGCGTGTGATGCGAACCCCAGCGGGCCGGACCGGGTGAGCGCCACAGCCCCGCGGGGCTTCGGCCCGGACTTCTGGAAGCTGCTGGTCGGGCAGGCCGTCTCCAACCTGGGCAGCTCGTTCACCTTCTTCGCGCTGCCGCTGCTGGTCTACAAGCTGACCGGATCCGCCCTGAACCTGGCCCTGGTCACCGTGGCCGAAACCCTGCCGTACCTGCTCTTCGGGCTGATTATCGGGACGTGGGCCGACCGGGTGGACCGCAAGCGCCTGATGGTCCTGGCCGACCTCACGCAGTCCCTGGTCATCGCCTCCATACCGCTCCTGGCCGTTCTGGGGACGCTGCCGCTGTGGTGGATCTACATCGTCGGCTTCGCCAACTCCACGCTCTGGATCTGCTCGAACACCGCCGAGTTCGCCTCCCTGCCGCGCCTGGTAAACCGGGAAGACCTGGTGACGGCCAACGGCCACCTGCAGGCCAGCTACGCGGCGGCCACGGTCGCCGGGCCGCTCCTGGCCGGGCTTCTGGTGGCGCTGGTCCCGATCCACACGCTCCTGGCCATCGACGCTTTCACCTTCCTGGTCTCGGCGCTGGTGCTGGGCCTGATCCGGTCGGACCTCAGGGCCGAGGGAGGGGGGGAGGGGTTTTTGCGCAGCTTCCGCCGGGAGGTAGTCGAGGGGCTGGGCTACGTGCTGCGCCACCCGGTGCTGCGCAACCTCTGCCTGATGATGGCGCTGGTCAACGGCGTGGGCTACAACGCCTACGCCCAGCTCGTGCTGTTCGCCAAGCAGCGGTTCGACGCCAGCGACACCCAGGTGGGCTTGCTCTACGCGGCGGGTGGACTCGGGATGGCCGTTCTGGCGCTTACGGCCGGTCCGGCCCGCCGCCGGTTGTCCTTTAGCCAGGCTATCCTCGTGCCGCCGATGATCGGCGGCGTCCTCATCGTGCTCATGGCCTCGACGGGCCGGTTCTGGGTCGCCCTGGCGCTCTGGGCGCTGGTGTGGGGGCTCGTGGTGTTCTTCGACGTGAACAGCAACAGCCTCATGCAGACCCTGGCGCCCAACCGCTTGCTGGGCCGCATCCAGAGCGTGGTCACCGCGCTCTCGTGGTCGGCTATTCCCCTAGGCACCTTTCTGGGCGGCGTGGCCATCGAGCGCACCGGCAGCGTTGCCCTGGTCTACGGCGTAGTCGGCGCGACGGTTTTTCTCGCCGCACTGGCCTTCTCGTTCACCGCCGTGGGCCGCGCCGGGCGCTACCTGGCGCCGGAGAAGCAGCCGGGCCCGTGAGGCCGGCCACGACCTCACGCCGCAGCTAGTTGCGGTTCATGAACTCGGGACAGTACTTGTACTCGATGCGGTGCAGCTCGTCGTGGGGGACGGCGTAGAGCCCTCCCTCGTCGTAGAGGTGCCAGTGGTTGACGTCCTCCGCGAGCTTTACGTAGTTGTCGCTCTCGGGAGAGACGCCTTCCGGGCACGCCGCCAGGTCCCTCCCCGGCTCGACCCCGATCTCGACGATGGGCAGGGCGGGCGTCTGCAGGGCTGCGAGGCACAGGGAGGCGAAAATGGCCCCCGCGTAGGCGGCGGCCAGGGCCGACAGAAACCACTCGTCGCGGCCCAGCACTACGACGGCCCCGATCAGCGCGCCGCCCGCGAGGGCGAGCAGGACGAAGCCGACCAGGTACCACACGTCGCCCCAGCTGTTGGGGTGACCCGAGTGCCAGGCCAGAAAAGCTCCCGTCGGCAGCAGAACGATCCAGAACAGGCTCTGGAGCCCGCGCTTTCTCCTGCGGCTCGTTTCGGAGAGGCCCGGGCCGGAGGCCGGTGCCCGGCCCAGGAGGTGCAGGAGCAAGGTCGCTATACCCATCCCCAGCACGGTGGCGATGAGGGAGAGGTAGATCAACCGTATGCCGGTGGCTATGACGACCCGCTCCTCGACCAGGGCGACCGCCTGCCAGACCGTGGTGAAGTCCTGGTAGGGGAAGAAAGGGTCCTTCCACAGCTGGATGCCGAGGCCCAGGAACCCCAGAGGGTAGAGCGTGACGGCCGGGACGCCGATGTAGAGGAGCCCCGCTTCTACGAGCCCCCGGCCCCTGCCGGCTTCTTCTTTGACGGCGGCGGGTTTGTTGCTTTCCGCGCTCACGACCCCCTCCTCCCGGTACGATGTCTGGCTCCGGGGGTCCTGCCTGCGCTCCGGAGGACCAACCGGCATGACGCCCGCCGGCGATGCGGTGTCTGCCCTGGGTTATTGGCCGTTTCCTCGAACTCTTTACCCCAGCATACACCTCCGCGGCGCAGCCGGGATGCTGGCCGGTTCGACGTTCAATGGCCGCCGGGGACGTGTTGGGTGGCGGAGTCTGGGGCTACCAGCCGGATACTACCTGCCGCGCGGCGTGAGGAACGCCTCCAGCTCGAACTCGATCCTGACGAGCCCGAACCTGAATATCTCGGTCGTGTTCTCGCCTTCGCAGGTGATCAGGTCTCCCTGCAGGCCGGTCTTCTTGCCCCCACCGTACTCTATCGTGGTCAGCAGTTGCCCGCTGTCCGGGTCGTAGTACTCCAGGGTGTAGCTCTTGATGATCAGGTTGCTCGTGGTCCCTTCCAGCTTCCCGGCCTTGCCCATCGCGTTGATGGTGAAGGTGTACTCTTCCCCGTCATCACACTGGGCCGTCGAGGTGATCTGGTTCATGCCCGGCTCCGCAACCGCCGTTCCCGCACCACCCGCAAACACCACCGCCGCTGCCAGCACGACCCCGAGCAGAAAGACTACCTTGCGCACGTGTTTCCCCCTTCCGTAGTTACGTACCGGAGAAGTCTACTACACGGCGTTGTCCCGGGCTTCTACAGCTCGGCCAGGGCCTCCCGCGCCGGAGGGCCAAACGCCTTGCGAAGCCTCTTCAACGCCAGGCGGCTGCGGGTCTTGACGGTCCCCAGGGGAAGCCCGGTGCGCTCGGAGATCTCGCGCTGGGACAGGCCGTCGAAGTAGGCCATCTGCACCACTCTCAGCTGGTCTTCCGGCAGGCTTCCCAGCGCCCCCCGGACGATGGACCTAAGCTCGGTGATCAGGGCGGCGTCGGCCTCCGTTACGGACGCGCCCGGCGGCGGGTCTGAGACCCCGTCCAGTTGCTGGTGGAGGCGCTGGTTGCGCACCGGCGAGCGCTGGCGCCGCAGCTCGTCGATGGCCCGGTTGCGGACTATCTGCAGCAGCCAGGAGTGGACTTTGCCGGAGGCGGGGTCGTAGGTCCGGGCTTTCTGCCAGACGGACACGAAAGCGTCCTGCACCACCTCTTCGGCGGACCCTGGATCCCCCGTGAGCCGCAGGGCGACGGAGTAGCACAGGCCGCCGTACCGGTCGTAGATGGCTTCGAGGGCTTCGGCCCGGCCTCCGGCGAGCGTGGCCATGAGCTGTTCGTCGCTCAGACGGTTATGCGTGGCGATCATGGTTCGACTTCCAGTCTTCGAAAGCTTGCACTATCCGGGACGCCCGCCGGGCGATCTCCGTCCATCTCTCGTCCCCGGCCAGCTCGGCGAGGCCCAGGGAGCCCTTGAACTCGAGTACCTCGACGCCCTCCCGGAGGTAGGGCAGGTAGCCCTCCAGGGACATCTCGGCCCCGACGAGGTTCCGGGCGGGCACCGCCTCGCAGAGCGAGCGGATGTAGCCCGCGCCCCCGAGGCCTTCGGCGGCCACCACCTTCACGAAGTCCGCCCCCATCTCGTGGGCCCTCCACACCTCCGTGGGGGTGACGCCGCTCAGGATGCAGGGCAGGTCCATGGCGCGGCAGGCCGAGACCACGTCCGGCGCGGTCGCGGCGGCCACGATAAAGTCGGCGCCCAGCATCCCGGCCTCGCGGGCCTCGGCCGACCGGGTCACGGAGCCGACCCCTACCAGGAGCCCGGTCCGTCGGAGCGTCTGGATGAGGCGGCCGCTGGCGCGGGCGGGCCCGTAAGCCAGGTCCACCGCCCGGATGCCGCCCTCCGCCAGCGAACCGGCCACCTGCGGCAGCCGGCCGGGGTCGTCCAACCGGACGGCGGCTATAACGCCCCGGTCCCTGAGTTCGTCCGCAAGCTCTGGTCTCCGCACCCGGTTTCCTTACCCTCGGTTCCGCGTCCGAGAGTATTGTG
>SIRX01000100.1 GCA_004563715.1 Actinomycetota bacterium
CTTCGAAACTCTCGCGCTCGTTTTCCGACAGTTCCCGAACAAAAATTGGAGGTTTCATGGAGTCCACTATAGCTCATCACACACAACCCTCTCTGGAAATGCACTAGAGGCGGGGCGGGCGACTCCGGCCCCGCCGGTCGGGCGGGATTTGGGGCCGCACGGGGTCAACCTGGCGGAGTTCGTGCGGCGGTACAACGACGCCACCAGGGGTCAGGAGGGGATGGTGATCCCGGTCGAGGTCACCGTCTACGAGGACCGGAGCTTCGACTTCGTGACGAAGACGCCGCCCACAGCTTTTCTGCTGCGCCGGACGGCGGGCATCGAGAAAGGCGCGGCGACACCGGGCAACGGGGCCGTGGGGACGGTGACGCGGGAGCAGCTACGCCGGGTCGCGGAGACCAAGTTGCCGGACCTCACCGCGGGCTCGGTCGAGGCGGCGATGAAGGTCGTCGAGGGGACGGCCCGCAGCATGGGCGTGAAGGTGGCCGGCTGACCGGCGAGGATCTTCCTAGAGGGAGATCTTCTCCCGGGCTGTTCGGGCCATGATCTCCCGGGCCGCGTTCAGGGCGCGGGGGGCCTCGGCGAAGTGGCCGGGCGCGAGCTCCACGCAGCACGCCGGGTCCGTGGGTAACTCCGTCTGGCGGAAAAGGTCTTCCAGCGGGAGGCTGCCGCGGCCCGGCGGCAGGTGCAGATCGCCCGCGCCGTAGACCGGGTCGCCGTAGTCCCGGGGGTCCACGCCGAGGCCAGTCTTTCCCAGGTTGTCGTGGAGATGGACGTGCCGGACGAGCGGGGCGGCCGCGGCGCACTCGGCGAAGAGGTCGAAGCCGAAGAAGTCCGCCGCCAGCGCCGCGTGGCCCACGTCCAGGCAGACGCCGACCGCCGGATGGTCCACCGCCGCCACCTGGTCGGCCAGCTCCGAGGGCCAGACGGAGTAGTCGTAGGCCTCGCCCCGTAGCACGCGCTCGTCCGGGTAGTAGTTCTCGACGGCGACCGTCACGCCGAGGTCCCCGGCTTCCTCCCCGATCTCCCGCAGGACGGCCCGCTCGGCGGCGAGCTGGTATTTCAGGCGGTGGCGGGCGTCGCGGGCGCCGGCCCGCTGCCCGGCGTGGCAGACCACGACCGGGGCCCCGATCCCGCCCGCAAACCGGACGCTGGAGAGCAGTACGTCCCGCTGCACCTCGCGCCGGTCCAGGTCCATGAGGTCGGCCTCCAGCGGGGCGTGGACCGTGTAAGAGAGGCCCGAGGTCAGGCTAGCCGCGAGCAGCACCTCCCGGACCTCCCCGAGCCGGTGTTCGTCAAGTCGGCCGCCGAGGATCACGCCCAGGTCCGCTATCCACAGCTCCACGAAGCCCGCGCCCGCCGCCCGGAGCGTTTCGAGGTTTCCGAGGAGGCCGGCGAGACCGTCCGGCCGCGGGTGGTTTATGCCGACGCTGCGAAAAGCCACCTGATACCATCCTCCCACGGTAGAGAGCCGCAAAGCCGCGGCCAGTATATTGGCGGGGTCCGGGTGTCGGGTGAAACCCGGGTAAAAAGTAGGTAAAACCTGTGTTTAATGTTTCCTGGCGGGACAGACTGGGGCGAGAGGACGGGAGAGTTTCGAGATGAGCAGCTACGAGAACTACACGGAGACCTCTAAGAACTACGACAAGACGCGGGAGCCGGTGGGGACCGAGATCATCGTCGGTTGCATGGCCCACGCCCCGGTGCCGCTGAACCGCGCGACCGTGCTGGACGCCGGGTGTGGCACCGGCAGCTACTCCCGGGCCCTGCTCCACTACGTCGCGAAGGTCGAGGCCGTGGACCTGAACGACGGCATGCTCGCCGTCGCCCGGAGCAAGATGGCCGACGCCGAAGAGGAGGGCCGGGTCTCGTTGCACGAGGCCCGCATAGACGAGCTTCCCTTCGACGCGAGGACGCTCGACGGCGTCATGATCAACCAGGTCCTCCACCACCTGCCGGACGACGCTTCGGAGGGTTTCCCCGCCCACCGCCGGGTCTTCGAGGAGTTCGCCCGGGTCCTCAAGCCCGACGGGGTGCTCACGGTGAACACCTGCTCCCAGGAGCAACTGCGCAACGGCATCTGGTACTACAGCCTCATCCCCGAAGCCGCCGAGACCATCCGCGCCCGCTTCGTCCCCGTAGACGACCTTATACAGTTACTGAAGGACAGCGGCTTCGACTACCGGGGCCGGTTCGTGCCGGCGGACGCCACCATCCAGGGCGAAGCCTACCTGGACCCCCACGGCCCCCTCAAGAAAGAGTGGCGCGACGGCGACTCGACCTGGTCGCTGGTCGCCGAGAAGGAACTGGAAGCGGCCCTCTCCCGGGTGCGGGAGCTGGACGAGGAGGGCTGGTTGGAAGACTACGTCCAGCACCACGACGCCCGGCGGCGGAACATCGGGCAGGTGACGATCCTCTTCGCCTCCCGCCGGTAAGCCGCGCAACCGGGTTTACACGGATTTAACACATAGTTTACAATGGCCGGACCCGTTTCCGCGAAACCGGCAGGAGGCGAAGCTTGCTTTCAGAGGGGCTACGAGCGAACGGCAGGCATGAGGAAGCATACTCCGCCCTGGCTTCTGTTCTGGCACGCATCCCGCTGCTCGACGGCGTGCGGCGGGAGGAGGTCGAGATAGAGTCCCTCGGGTCGTTGACCAACGCGAGCTACAAGATTTTGGCCGGCGACGCGGCTTACGTGCTGCGGCTCCCCGGAGACGACACCTGGGAGTACATAGACCGGCGGGCCGAGGAGCACAACTCCCGGGTCGCGGCCTCCGCCGGGCTGGGGGCGGAGGTGCTCTACTTCGACGCGGGGAGCGGCACGATGGTCTCGCGGTACATCCCGGGCGAGACCCTGGACGGCTCGGGGCTGGCCCGGGACGCGGGGACGCTGGTCCGGGTGGCGCGGGTCCTGCGGCGGCTACACGGCCTCGGCCGGGCCTTCGAGTCCCGCTTCGACGCCTTCACGATGATCCGGCGCTGCCGCGAGCTCCTGCGCCGTTCGCGGTTGCGGCTCCCGGCGGGCTACGCGGACGCGGAGCGCGGCGTGGCGGCGGTGCGCCGGGCGCTGGAGGCCTCTCCCGTACCCCTCGTGCCCTGCCACAACGACCCGTGGCCGCACAACTTTATCGACGCTGGGGGGCGGCTCTACCTCATCGACTGGGAGTTCTCCGGCATGAACGACCCTTTCTGGGACCTGGCCCACCTCTCGACGGAGGCCGGGTTTGGTCCCAAGCAGGACCGGGCCCTGATGCAGGCTTACTTCGGCGGGGTCGTACCCGGGCGATTCTACTCCCGCCTGGAGCTCTACAAAGCCGCCGGCGACCTCCTGTGGTCGCTGTGGGGGTTGCTCCAGCACGCGAACGGCAACCCGGCGGATGACTTCCTCGCCTACGCCCGGGGAAGGCTGGTGCGCTGCAAGGAGCGGATGGACGCCCCCGGTTTTGAGCGGCACCTGGAGGCCGTCCGCCGGAACCCCGCGCAAACCGTCTCCCTGCTGCCGCTCTCCGGCTGACCCTACTCACAGTCCTGGTGGCGAGGCCGGCTCAAGCCCCGCCCCCCAGATAGCGGTCGTCCCCGAGGGAGGTATCGGGGGCGGGTTCCCACAGCGCGTAGAACAACCCGCCGCCGCGCACCCGGACCTCCAGGTGTCCCGCCTCGGCCAGCTCCTTGAGCTTCCGGTCCGCCTCCGCTACCGTCAGCGAGGTCTCTATCGCCGCCCGGGCCGGGGTGAGCTCGCCGCGCTCCCGGAGCGCCTCCAGCAACTCTCGCTCTCCCGCTGAGGAGGTCCCGCGCCGCTCGCCGGAACGCCTCGCCGCCAGCCCGGCCAGGCCGCTCGCCAGCAGGCCGTAGGCTGGAAAAGAGACCCAGCCGTAGGTGGTGAAGATCCACCACAAGTGAGGAACGAAGAGAACCAGGAACACCCCCGAGAGCATCACCGGCGCCAGCACCGCCAGCGCCGCCGCGATCCGCGCCTCCGGGCTCATAAGCCCCGTCTCGACGCCGAAGAAGTCTCCGCCTCCGCACCCTGCTCCGTGGCGGGGAGAACGCCCGGCACGGCCGGGACCCGGAGACAGCTCTTCCTCTTTTACGGGCATGACCACGGATAGCGGGCGATGCATGTTCGTGCTTCCTTTCTTCATGGCTTACCCTTGGGCGGCCGGATCATGGGCCAGACTCGTGGCTTTCGTCCGGAGACTTCGCCCTCGGGCACCGGCTCGAACCCGTGTTTTTCGTAGAACTTGAGGTTGTCTGCGTTGTGGGTCTCCAGGTAGCAGGGCAGCCTCGCGGCGTCGGCCCGCGCGAGCCCGCTGCGTAGCAGGCTTCCACCGATGCCCAGGCCCTTGCTGGACGGCTCGACGCCGAGCAGCCACAGGTACCAATGAGGGTCCGGCATCCGGCGTTCGCGCAGCCCGTCCTCATAGGAGGTGAGCCCCACGAGCCGCCCGAACCCCGCCGGTCCAAGCCGGAGTAAAGCCGGGACCATGCCGCTACGGAGCATCCGCCAGAAGGTGATGCCGAGCTCGCCCGGGGGCAGCCAGCAGGCAGCCCCTTCCAGGTTCGGCGCGACATCCACCTTCCCGTAAGACAGACAGTAGTTGACCACCCCGCCCAGTAACGCCGGCAACAGCCTGGCCCGCCGGACGCCGTCAGGGATCAGGTAGCGCATCGTCGGATCGTCCTGAAACGCCCGAGAGAACATCCGGGAGATGGTGGGCTCTTCCGGAAGGCTGTTCTCCGTCACTGGCTTTTCCTTTCAAACAGGTGCGTGTAAGGCATGGCGATCAGGCAAACGACGATGGTGAGCGCGAAGAAGACTAGCGTCACAGCGTTAAACCTCATCTCACCAGCTATCGTCAACGGGAGAAGGACCGGCGGTCTCTAGCAAGTCGCTCTTCGTTCTCACAGGCCGGCTCCTTTCTTTATCATTTACTACTAATCAATTACTAACTAAACAGCGCAAAAATTTTATGGTCAGATTTCGTCGCGCAGGTAACGCTCCAGCCACTCCTCCTTTCCTAGCCGGGGTATTAAGTCTATGGCGGAGTTTATGGTGAGCATCATGCCGGTGGCCATGAAGGCCCAGACCTCTTCGTCGCCGGCGCCGGTGGCCTCTTCGACGGAGCGCCAGAGCTCGGCGAAGCCGCTCCCTATGGCCTCGCGCACCTCGGGGTCCTCCGAGGCGGCGAAGCCCTGCAACAGCAGCATCATCTCCTCCCGCCCGAAGAGCGGCGCGCCGTAGGACCGTCCCATCGCCTCCAGCGGGCTCTCGGGGTTCGCTTCGGCGGCCTCCCGGAACGCCTCGGAGACACGGTCGCGCACGTGCCGGGTGGCGGCCAGGAAGAGGTCCTTCTTGGTCCCGAACAACCGGTAGACGTAGGGCTGCGAGACCCCGACCCTGCCCGCCATCTCCTCGACCGAAGCTCCCCGCAGACCCCGGGCGGCGAACTCCGCAACGGCGTCGGCCAGGATCTCCCGCCGCCGCTCCTCCGCCGTCTTACGAACCTTGCCGCCGCTGTCGGACCTGGGTTCCACAATGTTAGTATCTAGTAACTAACTAAATTTGTCAAGGCCAGTTTTGAGCCTGCGGACGGGTTCGCATATTATGGGCTGCGCCGTGTTGTTGAGGCGATTGTTTCCCGGGCTATCTAGAAGGAGCGGGTGATGGCGAGAAAGAGGATCGCGTTTTTCCCCGAGGCGGCGTTCGGTCCGGCGTTGAACTCGGTCGGCATCGCGCAGGCGGTGGAGAAGCTGGGCCACGAGGCCGTGTTCCTCTCGGACCCGGGCTTTGTCGAGGTCTACGAGGGTTATGGTTTCGAGGCGCACCCGGTGAACCTCTCCGAGCCGATGCCGGCGGAGGAGATGGCGAAGTTCTGGGAAGACTTTATCAACGGGCACATCCCGAACTTCCGCAAGAGCCCCTACGACCAGATCGACAACTACGTCCGGGACTGCTGGGAGGCGATAGTAGACAGCGCGAAGTGGGCCGAGAAGGACCTGCCGGGCATCCTCGAAGACCTCCGACCGGACGTGGTGTGCATCGACAACGTCGTGCTCTTCCCCGCGATAAAGCGGTACGCCCGGGAGAACGGAAAGGCCTGGGTGCGAATAATTTCTTGTTCGGAGAACGAGATCGAGGACCCGGCGATACCGCCGCACCTCTCCGGCTGCGGCGAGAGGGACGCGGCCTGCCACGAGCGGTTCCGCCGCCGGTTCAACGAGGTGATAAAGCCCATCCACGACGACTTCAACGCCTTTCTCACCTCCTGCGGCGAGGAGCCCTACCCCGTGGGCCAGTTCTTCGAGGCTTCGCCGCACCTGAACCTCTTGCTCTACCCCGAGCCGGTCAAGTTCGAGCGTTCGGAGCCGCTGGACCCGGGGCGCTTCCAGTACCTGGAGGGCTGCGTCCGGCAAGACGAGCCCTACGAGGTCCCGGAGTTCGAGGCCAACAACGACGCGCCGCTCCTGTACGTCAGCTACGGCTCGCTCGGCGCGGGTGACACGGAGTTGCTGAAGCGCGTCATAGCCGCCGTCGGTAAGATGCCGGTGCGGGCGCTGGTCAACGTTGGGGATTATGGGGAGGCGTACGACGAGCCGCCCCCGAACGTCCACCTGGCCGGGTGGTACCCGCAGCCGGCGGTGATCCCGCAGGTGGACGCCGTGATCCACCACGGCGGCAACAACACGTTTACCGAGTGTCTGTACTTCGGCAAGCCGGCGATCATCATGCCCTACGTGTGGGACGGTCACGACAACGCCACCCGCGTAGAGGAGACCGGCCACGGCTTCAAGCTCGACCGCTACGAGTGGACGGACGAACAGCTCGCCGACCTCATCGAGCGCTGCCTCACCGACGAGGCGATGCGGACGAAGCTCGCCGAGACCTCGCGCCGCATGCAGTCGCAGCACGGTCCGACAAAGGCGGCCAGGCTGCTCGACGGGCTGCCGTTATGAGCCTCGACGCATCCGCGCCGCACGTAGCGAACGCCTCGAAGCTGTCTGCGGGCCTCGCGGACTGGGGCGACGTGCCGGAGATGATCGAGGGCCAGAGCCGCACCTCCGGGGTGCTGCTGCACAAAGGAGATGATGGCTCGGAGGCCGGGATCTGGGTCTGTACGCCGGGCTTCTGGCGCTGCCACGTCGAGCGCGACGAGTTCTGCCACTTCCTGGCCGGAAGCTGCACCTACACCCACGAGTCCGGCGAGGAGATCGAGGTGCGCCCGGAAACGACGGCCTTCTTCCCCGCCGGCTGGGAGGGTACCTGCCGGGTGCGCGAGACCGTGCGCAAGGCCTACGCGATCTACCCGGAGAGCATCGGGTAGAAGGTTTTGAGCTCGCCTATGAAGTACTGGGGCTTGGGGTTCCCGCGCTCCTCGCGTCGTCCGGCGGCCGAACTTATACAGGAATACCCGGGTCTCGTCCGGGTCTTCGCTGACGCCCGGCCACCCCGAAGTCTCGGGCTCCAGCGCCGCAAGCAGCTCGTCGTCCATCGGGGACTCCCTCTGATGTAAACGTCGTTGCTGGTTTCGGATCTTGGTATGTCATGCGGGGCGCCCGTATACACCGCGCGGAAGCAAGGTCTTTGGCCTGTACCTCCGTACAGCTTTTCGATCGGGCTGCTCGCGGACGTCCGCCGGAGTATGAGGTAGCATTGCGGCTCCGACCGAGAGCCGAGGAGGAACATTGGACCGGAAGAGCTACGGGGCGCCGCCGGAGATGGCGCT
This sequence comes from Actinomycetota bacterium, assembly GCA_004563715.1. Classification (GTDB taxonomy): domain Bacteria; phylum Actinomycetota; class Rubrobacteria; order Rubrobacterales; family Rubrobacteraceae; genus SIRX01. Next base: position 7,725 of record SIRX01000100.1, read on the forward strand.
CAACCCCGCCAGCGAGTACTACGCGAACTTCGTCACCGACAAGGGCGTGGTGAAAGCGCGGCTTTTCAGCGAGGAGGCGCCGGAGACGGTCAACAACTTCGTCTTTCTCGCTCGGGACGGCTACTTCGACGGTACGACCTTCCACCGCGTCATAAAGGACTTCATGGTTCAGGGTGGTGACCCCACCGGCACGGGGACGGGCGGACCGGGGTACCGCATCCCCGACGAGTTCCACCCCGACCTCGCCCACGACCGGCCCGGCATCCTCTCGATGGCGAACGCCGGCCCTAACACCGGCGGCTCGCAGTTCTTTATCACGCACGGGGCTACGCCGTGGCTGAACGGCCGGCACGCCGTCTTCGGCGAGGTCGTCGAGGGGATGGACGTGGTGTACGCCATTCGGGAACGCGACCCGCAGCGCGACCGGGAGCCCGGCGACAGGATCGAGCGGGTCGAGATCGAGGAGGTTCCTCGCACTTAGGTGGATCAGGGGTAGACCGTTTTCTGGGTTTGGATTTACAGTCTCCGCGGCCGGGTAAGGGATAGGCTTGGCCGGTAGTGTCCAGACCGGCAGGTAGTCCCGAACGAGAGGTGGTCCCCTTGTCCAGAGAAGTCGCGGAGAGTTTCAAGGAAGCGTTGTGGAAGCTGGAGGAGGACCGGGACGTGGAGCCCATGCTCGAGGTTCTCTCCGACGATTGCGAGGTGGGCAACGTGGCCGTGCCGGGGACCTTCAGCGGCCAGGACGGGGCGCGGGAGTTCTGGACCCGGTACCGCAAGACGTTCGACGAGATGAAGTCCACCTTCCGCAACATCTTCGCCGGGGACGGCCGGGCCGCCCTGGAATGGACCACAGAGGCCACCGAGAACGGCGACTCCGTGTCCTACGAGGGCGTGAGCATCCTGGAGATAGAGGGCGACGAGGTCAAGCGCTTTATGGCCTACTTCGATCCCGCGCACCTCAACCGCCAGATCGTGGACTAAGCGGGCGCGTAAAAGCCCGCAAAGCCGGGTAGAATCTCGCGGCATGGAACCCCTCGCGCGTTCAGCCGGCATCCTGCTGCATCCCACCTCGCTGCCCGGCCTCTACGGCATCGGGGAGCTCGGGGCCGAGGCCCATGAGTTCGTCCGTTTCCTGCGCGACTCCGGGCAGAAGCTCTGGCAGATACTGCCCCTGAGCCCGACGGGCGGGGACGGCTCGCCCTACTCCTCCTACTCGGCCTTCGCCGGCAACCCGCTCCTGATCAGCACGGAGCGCCTGATAGACGACGGCCTCGTGGAGAAGGACGTGTCGCGGGTGCCGCCTGGGCCGGTGGACTACCCGGCGGTCATTTCCTCCAAGGCGAAGCTGCTGCGGGAAGCCTACGGGCGGGCGAAGCCCGGTAAAGACTTCCGCGAGTTCCGGGAGGAGCACCGCGGCTGGCTCGAGGATTACGCCCTCTACATGGCCCTCAAGGGCAAGAACGGCGGTCGTCCGTGGACCCGGTGGGGCGGGGAGATATCCGGTCGCGAGCCGGGGGCGCTGAAAAAGGCTCGCCGGGAGCTGGAAGAGGAGGTCGGGTTCCACGAGTTCGTGCAGCACCTCTTCTTCGAGCACTGGGGCGACGTGAAGAAAGCGGCCAACGAGGCGGAAGTCGAGATCATCGGGGACATCCCCATCTTCGTCTCCCACGACTCCGCCGACGTGTGGGCCAACCAGGACCTGTTCTTTCTCGACGAAAAGCGCGAGCCGAGCGTGGTGGCGGGCGTCCCGCCAGACTACTTCTCGGAGACCGGCCAGCTCTGGGGCAACCCCCTCTACGACTGGGGCCGGATGCGGGAGGACGGCTACGCTTGGTGGGTGGCACGGATGCGGATGGCCCTCACGCTCTACGACGCGGTGCGCGTAGACCACTTCCGGGGCTTCGAGGCGTACTGGGAGATACCCGCCGACGCCGAGACGGCGAAGGAGGGGCGTTGGGTAAAAGGGCCGGGCGACGAGGTCTTCCAGGCTTTCGAGAAAGCGCTCGGGAAGCTGCCGATCATCGCGGAGGACCTCGGAGAGATCACGCCGGAGGTCGAGGATCTGCGCGACCGGCTCGGCCTGCCGGGGATGAAGGTACTCCAGTTCGCCTTCTCCGGCCCGGACAACGGCTTTCTCCCCCACGACTACCGGGACGCCAACTGGGTCGTCTACACCGGCACCCACGACAACGATACCACCGCCGGCTGGTGGAACTCCGCCAGCCCCGCAGAGCGGAACTTCGCCCGCCGCTACCTGGGCCGGGGCTTCGTCTCCGTCTGGGACTTCATAACCCTCGCCCACGCCTCCGTGGCCGCCCGCGCCGTCGTGCCGATGCAGGACCTGCTGGAGTTGGGCGCCGAGCACCGCATGAACACCCCCGGCACCACGGAGGGCAACTGGGCCTGGAGGCTGGAAGAAACTGCTCTCACCCCGGAGCTTGCGGAGAGACTACGGCGCCTCACCGAGACCTACGGCCGCTAAAAACCTTTGGGTGCCACTACGGCCGGAGACCGACGCCCGGTGGGCGGAGAGGAGCGGTGCGTGTTGGAGGCGGAACGGGACGGTGAAGCTCGCGCGAAGTACGGCTTCATAATCCCCAGCGGGGACCCACGTACAGTAGCCCGGCTGGCGCGGGAGGCGGAGGAGGCCGGCTGGGACGGCGCGTTCTACTACGACGCCATCTGCGTCGGGGAGATGGAGACCTACGACCCGTGGGTGGTACTGGCAGCGATGGCTATGACGACGGAGCGGGTGCGGCTCGGGGCCATCATCACGCCCCCGGCCCGGCGGCGGCCCTGGAAGTGCTGGACGAGAGCCTGGAGATCCTCACCGGCCTCTGGGGTGGCGAGCCCTTCGCTTTCGAGGGCGAGCACTACCGGCTGGAAGAGATGACCTTCTTGCCGGCTCCGGTGCAGGAGCCTCGAATTCCGGTCTGGGTGGTGGCCGCCTGGCTGAGCCGGAAGTCCATGAACCGGGCTCTACGCTACGACGGGCTGCTCGCCTACACCACCCGCGGAGAGGTCACGCCCGACGACGTGCGGGAGATGAAAGGTTACGTCGAAAAAGAGCGGCCCGGAGATTCCTTCGACATCGTCGTGGAGGGCGAGACGCCGGGCGAAGACCCCGAAGCGGCGGCGTCCGTGGTGCGTCCGTTCTTGCGAGCGGGAGCGACGTGGTGGATAGAGTCCCCGTGGACGCCGCCCAACGGCCCCGAGGAGTTGCTGGCCCGCATCCGGCAGGGGCCGCCCCGACGATCGTAGGGTGGAACCTCTCTGGTCCGGTCTTACAGGAGACCGATCCGGCCCGGCGGCCAGAAGCGCACGAAGGCCTCGCCTTCTATGTTCTCCTGGGGCACAGGACCTATAAACCGCGAGTCGCGGGAGTTGGCCCGGTTGTCGCCCATGAGGAAGATGTGGTCCTCCGGTACGGTGGTCTCCGGGAAGGTGCTCTGGTCGGGGAACTCCTGGTTCAGGTAGTCTTCGTTCTGCGGCTCGCCGTTCACGAAGAGCGTGCCGTCCCGGACGGAGATCGTGTCTCCCGAGAGGGCGACGATGCGCTTGATCAGGTCTTGCCGCTCGTCCCGCTGGCCCTGGAGGTATCCCACGAGGCGTTCCAGGATGTTCCCGTCTACGGAGTTGTCGACCCCCTCAGTGCTCTTGAAGACCACTATGTCTCCCCGGTCGGGCTCGGTAAAGCGGTAGATGAACTTGTTGGCCAGGACCCGGTCACCCACTTCCAGGGTTGGCACCATGCTCTCGGAAGGGATGTAGAACGCCTCCACCACGAAGGGCCGCACGAAGCCAAAGACCAGCACGAAGGCGACGAGGAGTATGACCAGGAACTCCAGTATCCCGCCGCCGCCTTTTTTGGAGGTCCGGGAAGCCTGTTCCCCGTCACCGGTCGCGGTCTGGAACTGCCGCTCGTGTGGGCGCTCTTCGGGCATAGGCGCTAAGAATACCGCACTCCGGGGCGTATGGCGCGCTTTGCGCCGCAGGTGGTCTCGGAGCTCCGGACACTAGAAGATGCCCAGAGCCCGGTTCAGAAGGCGGAGCGCCACGATCACCATGAAGATGGCGAAGCCGATGCGGAGCCCGTTCTCCGGTAGGGGGTCGCGGAGCCGTACCCCGAGCCAGGCACCGACTATCGCGCCCGCCACCAGGACCGGCAGCTCCAGAAGCCGGTCGAACCCCGTGAAGATGTAGCCCGCCGAGGCTACCAGCGAGGTGAAGAGCACCACGGCGAGGCTGGTGGAGACGGCGGTCTTCACTCCCGTCCCGAACCCCAGCACCATCAGCGGCACCAGCATGACCCCGCCCCCGATACCGACGAGGCCTGAGATCGCGCCGACCCCGATGCCGGCCACGACTACCAACGGCAGGGGGATGCTCCTCCCGCCCCGGGCGAGGGCCGAGCCGCCGCCCCGGGCCGTGGGATAAGCCAGCGCGATGAGGATCAGGGCGAACGTCACCTCCACGACCGCCTCCGGCGAGACGCGGCTTATGTACACCCCGATCAGGGACGAGGGCGCGACCGCCAGCGAGAGCAGGCCCGCCTTGCGCCAGTCCACCGGGTTCTCGCTGCTGGCGTTGCGGATGGTGCCGGAGAGGGCGCTGAAGACGATGATCACCAGGCTCGCCGCCACCGCTTCCTGTATGGGCCATCCACCGGCGTAGATGAGCCCCGGCACGAAGATGATGCCGCCCCCGACCCCGACGAGCCCCGAGAGTATGCCCCCGACGACCCCGATAACGGCTAGCAGCAGTAGTTGCAGCAAGTCCACCGCCGTATTCTAGCGGAGCGGCGGCCCGCGGGTGCCGCTAACCCAGGTATCCGTACCCGATGGCGAACACCCAGATGGCCCACAGGTAGTACGCGAAGGTCATCAAGGAGAACTCGCGGACGTACCACCTCACAGCGGTCTTCATAAGGGTTGATCCTGAGACCAATAACCGGCGTGGGCGAACCAGCCCGCCGCATCCTCGGGCGTGACGGCCGCTAGGGCTCGCCCTATCGCCTCGGTGAGCGCCTCGCGCATACG